>NZ_JALPKP010000024.1:0-82719 GCF_051383635.1 Geodermatophilus sp. CPCC 205506
CGAGGCAGCGGAGGCCGCCGAGGAAGCCCCTGCGCCCGCCCGCGGCGAGGCCGCGGCCGCGCCCGCCGCCGCCGGGACCGCGGCCACCGCCAAGGCCAGGATCAGCAACAGCGCCGGGGCCGTCCGGCCGGCCGCCCAGGCCGCCGCCGACTCCGTCGTCTCCAACGTGCCCGGCGCCGCCGGCATCACCATCGGCGGCACCCGCGCCAGCGCAGCCGACCCCGGCGGGCACCCGTCCGGCCTCGCGCTGGACTACATGTGCACCCCCTCGCTCGGCGACGCGATCGCGCAGTACCACATCGCGCACTGGGACGAGCTGGGCGTGGAGTACATCATCTGGCAGCAGCGGATGCTCAGCTCGCCGGGTGGCTCCTGGAAGCCGATGGCGGACCGCGGCAGCGCGACCGCCAACCACTACGACCACGTCCACGTGAACTACCGCGGGTGAGCCCACGACCGACCCTGCGTCCGGAGGAGAGCACCGTTCAACCGCGCGATGACCTGCAGGCCGTGCTGTTCGACATGGACGGCACGCTGGTCGAGACCGAGCAGTACTGGGGCGAGGCGATGTTCGGCCTCGCCCGCCGCCTGGGCGGGCGCATGTCGGAGGAGGCCCGGCAGCGCACCGTCGGCACGAGCATGCGGGTGTCGATGGGCGTCCTGCACGCCGACCTGGGGGTGGTCCGCACCGAGGCGCAGCTGCAGTCCGACGCCCGCTGGGTGGAGGACCGGACCGCGGAGCTGCTGGCGGGGGAGATCCACTGGCGGCCGGGGGCGCGCGAGCTGATCGCCGAGGTGCGGCACGCCGCCGTCCCCACCGCGCTGGTCACCACGACCCCGCGGCGGCTGGCCGACATCGTGCTGGTCGCGATCGGGCGGGCGTTCCCCGACGTGCCCCCTTTCGACATCACCGTCTGCGGCGACGAGGTGCCGGCCCGCAAGCCGGACCCGGCGCCCTACCGCCAGGCGATGGCGGCGCTCGGCGTCGAACCGCACGGCTGCGTGGTGCTGGAGGACTCGGTCGCCGGCGTCACCGCCGGGCTGGCCGCGGGCGCCGCCGTGCTGGGCGTCCCCTCGCTGCAGCCCCTGGAGCCGGCCCCCGGGCTGGTGCTGCGGGACACCCTCGCCGGCGTGGGGCTGGCCGAGCTGCGCGACCTCCTGGCCGCGCGCGACAAGGTGGACGTCGGGGCCTAGCCGCCGCGCGGGGATCTAGTCGCCCCGCGGCACCTCGCGGCCGCGGGACACCACCAGCCGTGGCCGCTGGAGGCCGGTGACGTCGGCGGCCAGGTCGCCGGCCGCGACGAGCAGGTCGGCGTCCAGTCCCGCGGCGAGACGGCCGGTGCGGTCGGCGAGCCCGCAGGCGCGGGCCGCCGTGGCCGTGGCGGCCGTGAGCGCCGCGACGGGCGGGACCCCGCACTCGGCCACGAGGTCCGCGACCGCCATCGGGACCAGGCCGTGCCGCTTGGCGGGGCTGATCCCGGCGTCGGTGCCGGCCAGCAGGGTCACGCCGTGCGCGTGCAGCGCGGCCACGTTCGGCAGCTGGGCCTCGTAGGTCGCGCCCAGCGCCTCCATCCGCGCCTGCACGTGCGGCGGCGGCACCTGCCCGGGTGTGCGGCCGAGGGTCGGGCACACGTACGTGCCGGCCGCGGCGAGCCGCTCGGCCAGGTCCGGCGCGGTGCGGACGCCGTCGGGCGTGAGGCAGCTGCAGTGCTCGATGCCGTCGACCCCGGCGGCGGCGCTGCGCGCCACGGCCGGCAGGGCGTGCGCGTGCGCGGTGACCGGCAGCCCGTGCCGGTGCGTCTCCTCGACGACGGCCCGCAGCTCGTCGAGCCCGAACTGGCAGGCGAACAGATCGGTGCCGGGGGTCAGCAGGCCGCCGCTGGCCATGACCTTGACGACGTCGGCGCCGCGTTCCACCCGCTCGCGGACGGCGCGGCGCAGCGCCTCGACGCCTGCCGCCTCGCCGCCCATCGTCCAGCAGTGCCCGCCGGGGCTGGTGATCGGCGGCCCGGCGGCGACGACCGTGGGCCCCTGGCCGCCGC
The DNA here is from genome assembly GCF_051383635.1 of Geodermatophilus sp. CPCC 205506. Lineage (NCBI taxonomy): Bacteria > Bacillati > Actinomycetota > Actinomycetes > Geodermatophilales > Geodermatophilaceae > Geodermatophilus > Geodermatophilus sp. CPCC 205506. Next base: position 2,043 of record NZ_JALPKP010000024.1, read on the forward strand.
GGTGCCGGTCGACGACCGTCCAGCGGTGGTCGCCGAGATCGCGGACGGCCGTCACGCCGGCCTGCAGGTGCTGCTGCGCCGCCTGGGCGACCACTGCGTCCAGGTGCTCGGCGGGAAGCTCGGGGAGCTGGTCGAGCGCGTGCGGCCCGCTGTCGCCGCAGAGGTGGACGTGGCTGTCGATCAGCCCGGGGAGCAGCGTGGCGTCCGGGAACTCGGTCACCGCGCAGTCCGCGGGGGCGGGTGCGGCGGCGGGCTGCACCGCCGCGATCCGGCCGCCCTCGACGAGCACAAGCGCACCCTCGGGGAGGAAGCGCTCGCCGTCGAAGGCGTGGGGTGCCCGGTAGCCGTGCACGCGCCCTCCGCTCATCCGGCCAGTGCGTTCAGGTGAAGGCGACGCGGGCCAGCCAGAAGTCCAGGAGATCCCGGTCGCCGAGGACGTCGACGCGGGCATCGTCCACGGTGCGGCGCCCGTAGACCACCAGGAGCAGCTCGGTCAGCGGGCCCCGGACGGCGACCGCCGACTTCTCGTGCGCCCGCCGCCAGGTGAGCCGGTCGCCGGTGAGGTCGACGACCCACTCCGCTCCGGCCTCGGGCGGGGTGTCGGTGGCGTGCAGGTGCACGGTGCGGCCCGGGCCGAGCAGCGCCCGCCGCTCGGGGTGGACGTCGAACACCACCGGCAGCGACCCGAGCTCCATCCACTCGTCCAGCGCGTCGAGGGCGACCGCGGGCTCGAGGGTGAACACCGCGTCGGCGGCGAGGGTGGCGTCGGCGCGGTGGACGACCGTCTCGTGGGCGAACCGGCGCGCCCAGAAACGCGGGGTGCCGGGACCGAGCGGCGTCCAGACCGCGGCGTCGGGCCCGGCGTCGCGCAGGGCGGCGGCCAGTCGGTCGGCGCTCGCGGTGAGCTCGTCGGCCAGGACCGCGGCCGGGGGCTCGGCGTCCCGGACGACGTCGCGGAAGAAGTCGTCCGGCGGGGGCTGCGTCGCCCGGGTCTCGACGACGCCGGCGGCCCAGCGTTGACCGCCGGCCAGGTGCCGGACCAGCGCGCCGATGCTCCAGCCCGGGCAGGACGGCACCGGGGTGGCCGGGTCGGCGGCCAGCGTCTCCCGCAGCAGGCCGGACTGCCCGGGGATCTCGGCGCAGAGGCGCTCGAAGCTCAGGCCGGTGGCCCCCGTGCAGGGGCCCGCCGCGGCCCCGTCCAGAGGCTCACCGCGCGCCTGCGAGCGGTGAGGAGGACGGGGGCCTTCCACGGTAGGGGGCACGGGGTCTTTCTCAGTCGCGCTCGACGACCGGCAGCGTCGCCCAGCCGGCCGCGGCGGCGGCCTCGGCCGGGAACGGCGGGGGAGTGCCGCCGAACGACGGGCACAGCGCCTGGTGGTCGCACCAGTCGCACAGCCGGGTGCGGTTGGGCCGGAAGTCCCCGGTGGCCACGGCCCGCTCGATCGCCGTCCAGATGGCGTGCAGGGTGCGCTCGAAGCGGACCAGCTCGCCCTCGTCGGGGGCGTAGGTCAGCGCGTCCCCGTCGCCGAGGTACAGCAGCTTGAGCTGGCTGGCCACGACGCCGCGGGTGCGCCACAGCACGAGGGCGTAGAACTTCATCTGGAACAGGGCCTTGCCCTCGAACGCCTCGCGCGGCATCGACCCGGTCTTGTAGTCGACCACCCGCAACGCCCCGTTGGGCGCGACGTCCAGCCGGTCGACGTAGCCGCGCAGCAGCAGCCCGTCGGGCAGGGTGACCTCCACCAGCTGCTCCCGGCCGTCCGGCTCGATGCGCGACGGGTCCTCGAGGGAGAAGTAGGTCTCCACCAGCCGCCCGGCCGAGGCCAGCCACGCCTCCAGGGACTGCCCGGCGGGCTGGTCGTCGGCCGCGCCGCCCTCGGCGAACAGCTCGGCCACCTCCGGGTCCGCGCGCAGCTCGTCCCACGCCGGGGCGAGCAGCTGCTGCGCCGCCTGCAGCGTGCGCTCGCGGGCGGGCAGGTCGTAGAGCTTCTCGAGCACCGCGTGCACCAGCGTGCCCCGCACCGCCGCCGGGCTCTTGCGCTCGGGCAGCCGGTCGATGGTGCGGAACCGGTAGAGCAGGGGGCAGGTCTTGAAGTCCGCCGCCCGGCTCGGGGACAGCGACGGCCGGCGCGGTCTCGTCGCCTCGTCGGCGGGTGCGCCCGGGGAAGAGGCAGCCGCCTCGGCGGGCTGCCCGGTCTGCACCATCGTGGTCATGTCCCGAGGCTAGGTCGGGCCGCCGACAGTTCCGAGTGCGCACGCCGAGATGCCCGACGCCACTTACGTAGGCTGGCCGCCCGTGGACGCGCAGCAGCAGGCCCCCGAGACCGCCGACGAGCCGGAGACCACGGCCCCGACACCGGTGCCCGGGGCGTTCGTCGTCGGGGACCGGGTCCAGCTCACCGATCCGAAGGGCCGGCTGCACACCGTCGTCCTCGAGCCGGGCAAGCAGTTCCACACCCACCGCGGGGCGATCGCGCACGACGACCTCATCGGCGCCCCCGAGGGGTCCGTCGTCCACTCGACGGCGAACACCGGCTACCTGGCCTTCCGGCCGCTGCTGGCCGACTTCGTGCTGTCCATGCCGCGCGGCGCCCAGGTGATCTACCCCAAGGACGCCGCCCAGATCGTCGGCTCGGGCGACATCGGGCCGGGCATGCGAGTCCTGGAGGCCGGCGCCGGCTCGGGGGCCCTGACCTGCTCGCTGCTGCGCGCGGTGGGGGAGCGGGGGAGCGTCACCAGCTACGAGCGGCGGGAGGACTTCGCCGACGTCGCCCGGGCCAACGTGGGCGCCTTCTTCGGCGAGGTGCCGGCCACCTGGTCCCTGCGGCTCGGGGACCTCGCCGAGCACCCGGCCGCGGAGACGGTGGACCGGGTCGTCCTCGACATGCTGGAGCCCTGGGCCGTGCTGCCCACGGTCGCCGCCGCGCTGCGCCCCGGAGGGGTGCTCGTCGGCTACGTCGCCACGGTGACCCAGCTGTCCACCTACGTCGAGGCGCTCCGGGCCCAGGGCGTGTGGACCGAGCCGTACGCGTGGGAGTCGCTGGTGCGGCCCTGGCACGCGGTGGGCCTGGCCGTGCGGCCGGAGCACCGGATGGTCGCCCACACCGCGTTCCTGGTGAGCGCGCGCCGGCTGGCCGAGGGCGTCGTCGCCCCGCTGCGGCAGCGCCGGGCGCAGAAGAGCTGAGGCCGGGACGCGTGGGACGGCCCGCAACACAGTCGTAGCCGGGTCGTGACCGGCTGCTGTGCGCGCCCCCGGCACCCTGTCGGCGGGCGTGTATAGATTGGCGTCCTGGCTCTCCCGATCTATGCGGAGGTGCGCGATGGGCCTGGGTCCCGACGAGTTCCGAGCGCGGCGCGAGCGTGACGTCGCGGCGCTGCTCAGCCAGATCTCCTACCTGGAGGAGGAGATCGGCCTCCTGCGTCGCAAGGTGGCCGAGAGCCCCCGCCAGGTGCGGGCGCTGGAGGAGCGGATCGCCGAGGCGGAGGGCCGCGCGGCGTTCCTCTCCGAGCGCAACGACAAGCTGACCAGCACGCTGCGCGACGCACGCGAGCAGCTGGTGACGCTGAAGGAGGAGGTCGACCGGCTCGGCCAGCCGCCGTCGGGCTACGGGGTCTACCTCGCCCGGCACGAGGACGGCACCGTCGACGTCTTCACCGGCGGCCGGAAGCTGCGGGTGTCGGTCTCCCCGGCGGTCGAGGTCGACGACCTGCGGCACGGCCAGGAGGTCATGCTCAACGAGGCGATGAACGTCGTCGAGGCGTGCGGCTTCGAGCGCGCCGGCGACGTCGTCATGCTCAAGGAGCTGCTCGAGCCGGTGGACGGCGTCACGCCGCGGGCGCTGGTCATCGGGCACACCGACGAGGAGCGGGTGGTCTACCTGGCCGACTCGCTGGCCGACCAGCCGCTGCGCAGCGGGGACTCGCTGCTGCTGGAGACCCGCTCCGGCTACGTCTACGAGCGGATCCCCAAGAGCGAGGTCGAGGAGCTGGTCCTCGAAGAGGTGCCGGACATCGACTACTCCGACATCGGCGGCCTGGCCCGGCAGATCGAGCAGATCCGCGACGCGGTGGAGCTGCCGTTCCTGCACGCCGACCTGTTCCGCGAGTTCGAGCTGCGCCCGCCCAAGGGCATCCTGCTCTACGGCCCGCCCGGCTGCGGCAAGACGCTGATCGCCAAGGCGGTCGCCAACTCGCTGGCCAAGAAGGTCTCGGCCGTGAAGGGGGAGGGCCAGGCGAAGTCCTACTTCCTCAACATCAAGGGCCCCGAGCTGCTCAACAAGTACGTCGGGGAGACCGAGCGGCACATCCGGCTGGTGTTCCAGCGGGCCCGGGAGAAGGCCGGCGAGGGGACGCCGGTCATCGTCTTCTTCGACGAGATGGACTCGATCTTCCGCACCCGCGGATCAGGCGTGTCCTCCGACGTGGAGAGCACGATCGTGCCGCAGCTGCTCAGCGAGATCGACGGCGTCGAGGGCCTGGAGAACGTCATCGTCATCGGCGCCTCCAACCGCGAGGACATGATCGACCCGGCGATCCTCCGGCCCGGCCGGCTGGACGTGAAGATCAAGATCGAACGGCCGGACGCGGAGGCCGCCCGCGACATCTTCAGCAAGTACCTGACCACGTCGCTGCCGCTGCACCCCGACGACCTCGCCGAGCACGGCAACAGCCGCGAGGCCACGATCGCCGGGATGATCCAGCGCACCGTCGAGCGGATGTACACCGAGAGCGAGGAGAACCGCTTCCTCGAGGTGACCTACGCCAACGGCGACAAGGAGGTCCTGTACTTCAAGGACTTCAACTCCGGGGCGATGCTGCAGAACATCGTCGACCGCGCCAAGAAGATGGCGATCAAGGAGCGGTTGGACGCCGGCCCGGGCGGCGGCCTGCGGGTCGGCCACCTGATGGCGGCGTGCCTCGACGAGTTCAAGGAGAACGAGGACCTGCCCAACACCACCAACCCCGACGACTGGGCGCGGATCTCGGGGAAGAAGGGCGAGCGGATCGTCTACATCCGCACGCTCATCAGCGGCAAGGGCACCGAGTCCGGCCGCGCCATCGACACCGCGACCAACACCGGCCAGTACCTATGACCACCGCGGCCCCGACGGCCCGGTCCCCGCACGCCGCGGGGGCCGGGCCGTCGCCGTCGGCGGAGGCCCGGCGGCCGTCGCCCGACGCCGGGGCTCAGGGCCGGGCGGCGGTGCCCGACGGGGTCGGGGGCGCGGCCTAGGGTTGGTGCATGAGCGCGCGGCGGGTCATGGGCACCGAGATCGAGTACGGCATCTCGGTGCCCGGGCAGCCGTCGGCGAACCCGACCACCCTGTCCAGCCAGGTGGTGAACGCCTGGGCGGTGGCCGAGGCGCCGAGCCCGCGCCGGCCGCGGTGGGACTTCGAGGAGGAGTCCCCGCTGCGTGACGCCCGCGGCTTCGACCTCTCCCCGGCGCAGGCCCTCGACCACACCGACCTGGACGAGGACTCGGGGATGGCCAACGTCATCCTCACCAACGGGGCGCGGCTCTACGTCGACCACGCGCACCCGGAGTACTCGACGCCGGAGGTCACCAACCCGCGCGACGTCGTCCTGTGGGACAAGGCCGGGGAGCACGTGATGGCCGAGGCGGCCCGGCGGGCCGCCCGCATCCCCGGCACCGCGCCGATCCAGCTCTACAAGAACAACACCGACGGCAAGGGCGCCTCCTACGGGGCGCACGAGAACTACCTCATGGACCGGCGGACGCCGTTCCTCGACATCATCCGCGGGCTGATCCCCTTCTTCGTGACCCGGCAGGTGGTCGCCGGCTCCGGCCGGGTGGGGATCGGCACCGAGGGTCGCACCCAGGGCTTCCAGCTCTCCCAGCGGGCGGACTTCTTCGAGGTCGAGGTCGGCCTGGAGACGACGCTCAAGCGGCCGATCATCAACACCCGCGACGAGCCGCACGCCGACGCCGACAAGTACCGCCGGCTGCACGTGATCATCGGCGACGCCAACCTGGCGGAGCTGTCCACCTACCTCAAGGTCGGGACGACGTCGCTGGTCCTGGCGATGATCGAGGCGCGGACGCTCACCCAGGACCTCAGCATCGAGGAGCCGGTGGAGGCGCTGCAGGCGATCAGCCACGACCCGTCGCTGTCGCACAAGGTCCGGCTGCGCGACGGCCGGCGGATGACGGCGCTGGAGGTCCAGGAGGTCTACCTGGAGATGGCGCAGCGGCACGTGGACCGCACCGGGGAGTCCGACGAGCAGACCGCCGACGTGCTGAGCCGGTGGGCCGAGGTCCTCGAGGACCTCCGGGTGGACCCGATGCGCTGCGCCGACCGGCTGGACTGGCCGGCGAAGCTGCGGCTGCTCGAGGGGTACCGGTCCCGCGACGGCCTGGGCTGGGGCGACTCCCGGCTGCACCTGGTCGACCTGCAGTACTCCGACGTCCGGCCGGAGAAGGGGCTCTACCACCGGCTGGTGGCGCGCGGCTCGATGCAGCGGCTGCTCGACGACGACGAGATCGCCCGGGCGGTCGTGCACCCGCCCACCGACACCCGTGCCTTCTTCCGCGGCGAGTGCCTGCGGCGCTACCCGGCCCAGGTCGCGGCCGCGTCGTGGGACTCGGTCGTGTTCGACCTCGGCCGGGAGAACCTGGTGCGGATCCCGACCATGGAGCCGCTGCGCGGCACCCGCGACCACGTCGGCGGGCTGTTCGAGTCGACGTCCTCGGCGCAGGAGTTGGTCGACACCATCACCGGCGGCTGATCCGGCACGTCCCCACCCCGCCGTCGGCCGACACCCGTTCGTCACCCCCCGCGGGTAGCTTTCCTCCCAGGCAGCAGCCACGACGTGAGGGAGACAGCCATGGCCACGAGGGACACGGGCGGTCAGCAGCGGACGACGCGCACCCGCGAGGAAACCGACGAGGTCGAGGCCTCGGTCGACACAGAGGTCGCCGAGCGGCACAAGGAGATGACCGAGGACGTCGACTCCATCCTCGACGAGATCGACGAGGTGCTCGAGGAGAACGCCGAGGAATTTGTTAGGTCATATGTACAAAAAGGGGGCCAGTGAACAAGATCGTCTCGTCGGATGACCTGGTTCAGTGGAGACGAAGTCCTGCCGGACTGCGGCACACACAAGCCGGTGTCGGAGTTCACCAAGAACAAGCGGTCGCGTGACGGTCTGGCGTTCTACTGCCGGCAGCACCTGGCTGAACGGTCGGCTCGGAGCCGGGAGGCCAGGTGGACAGGACCGCGTCGGTACAGGACCGCTCCGGCCGACCTGCTCGTCCCCGACGGGCACAAGTGGTGTCCCGACTGCGAGGAAATCCGTCCGCTGACGGAGTTCCCACGCTCTCGGGCCGCCGCACTCGGCCGCGGTGCCTACTGCCTGCCGTGTCACAACGCCCGCGGCAAGCAGAGCCGAGCTGCAGGGGGTGGCAGTCGGACGTGCCACCTCTCGCGTCGCGATGGGATCTCCGCGCAGGAAGCGGATCTCATGCTGCAGGACCAGGGTGGGGTCTGCGCCATCTGCCAGGTGGCGCCCGCGGTGCACGTGGACCACGACCACGCCACCGGAGCCGTCCGCGCGCTGCTCTGCTTCACCTGCAACGGCGGCCTGGGCCAGTTCCGCGACGACCCGTACCTGCTCCGGGTGGCGGCCTTCTACGTCGAGGGGTCCCAGCAGCGGCAGGCCCTGACGCTGCTGCAGGAGGCGGGAGGCGGTGCCCCGGCCGGGGCCAGCCGACCCGGGAGCCCGCCGGTAGGGTCGCAGCGACGCCCCGGACGACCACGAGCCACCCGGTCGACGGGGCGTCACAGGAGTGAGGAACGCCGACAGGGTGCGGCGGGAGAGGCGGATGGGTGATCGAGTCGTCAGCTGGTCGGAGCGGGTTCCCGCCCGCGTACCTGGACCGGGTGGGTGCCTCGTTCACCGACTTCCTCGCGGTCACCGCCCCCGATCTGCTGCCCGGCCGGCGCCCGATCCCGCAGCTGCCGGTCGGTGACCTCACCCCGCACGGCACCACGATCGTGGCCGTCACCTACGAGGGTGGCGTGCTCATGGGCGGCGACCGGCGCGCCACGATGGGCAACCTGATCTCCAGCCGGGACATCGAGAAGGTCTACCCGGCCGACGCCTGGTCGGTCATCGGCATCGCCGGCGCCGCGGGCATCGCCATCGAGATGGTCAAGCTCTACCAGGTCGAGCTCGAGCACTACGAGAAGATCGAGGGCCTCACGCTCTCCCTCGACGGGAAGGCCAACCGGCTGGCGCAGATGATCCGGGGCAACCTGGGCGCGGCGCTGCAGGGCCTGGCCGTCGTCCCGCTGTTCGCCGGCTTCGACCTCGACGCGGCCCCCGGCACGACCCCCGGCCGGATCTTCAGCTACGACGTCACCGGCGGGAACTACGAGGAGCGCGGGTACTCCGCGGTCGGCTCGGGTTCGCTGTTCGCCCGGAACTCGCTGAAGAAGACCTGGCGGCCGGGGCTGTCCGGCGAGACCGCCACCCGGACCATCGTCGAGGCGCTCTACGACGCCGCCGACGACGACTCCGCCACCGGCGGACCCGACCCGGTGCGCCGGCTGTACCCGATCGTCTACCGGGTGGACGCCGAGGGCGCGGTCCGGCTGACCGACGACGAGGTGTCCTCGGTCGCCGCCACCATCGTCGACGAGCGGTCCGCCGCGGACGGGCAGGGCTGACGCCATGACCATGCCGTACTACGCCTCGCCCGAGCAGCTCATGCGCGACCGCTCGGAGTACGCCCGCAAGGGCATCTCCCGCGGCCGCAGCGTCGCCGTCGTCACCTACGCCGACGGCGTGCTGTTCATCGCCGAGAACCCCAGCTCCACCCTGCACAAGGTGGGCGAGCTCTACGACCGCATCGGCTTCGCCGCCGTCGGCCGCTACAGCGAGTTCGAGAGCCTGCGCGTGGCCGGCGTCCGGCTGGCCGACGTCCGCGGGTACTCCTACAACCGCCGCGACGTCACCGGCCGGGTGATCGCCAACGCCTACGCCCAGACCCTCGGCGAGATCTTCACCCAGCAGATGAAGCCCTACGAGGTCGAGCTCTGCGTGGCCGAGGTGGGCGACGAGCCGGAGTCCGACCAGCTGTTCCGGCTCACCTTCGACGGCTCGGTCGTCGACGAGCCGGACTTCGTGGTCATGGGCGGCCAGGCCGAGGCCGTGAGCACGCACCTGCGGGAGCACTACCTGCCCGGCATGACCGTCGCCGAGGCGCTCAAGGTGGGCGTGCAGGCGCTGTCGGCGGTCAGCCCGGCCACCAGCGGCGCCAACGGCGGGAGCCCGTCGCTGCTGAGTGCCGAGCAGCTGGAGGTCGCCGTCCTCGACCGGCGGCGGCCGAAGCGGGCCTTCCGCCGGGTCGTCGGCGCCGCGCTGCACACCCTGCTCGACCGCGGGGACGCCGCGGGCGCCGAGGCCGTCGAGGAGCCGCACACCGCCGCCCACGCCCCCAGCACGCCGCAGCCGGGCACGCCCGCCGGCCTGGGCGAGCCGTCCGCCCCCGACTCCGGCGGCACCGCCGGGAGCGGGGGACAGGCCCCCACCACCTGACGGTGACCACCTACCGGGTCAACGACGCCGGCGTGCGGCAGGCACGCCGGCTCATCGACGCCGGAGACGTGGACGTCGACACCGAGTGGTCCGACGCCGCCCCGTCGGCCGCGCACGAGAACGACCTCATCGACGCCCACGGGTACGACGGTTACGGCGCCTGGCACCTGGCCGTCGACCCGGAGGCGTCGGAGGACACCAAGAAGCGCTACGCCTTCCCCTACGGCGACCTCAGGCGGGTCAACCGGGCCGCGCTGATCCACGCCAAGCAGCGCGCCGTCCAGAACGACCACCCCGAGGTCGCCGACGCCGCCGACGACCTCCTCCGCCGCCTGGACGACCGGCGCGGGTAGCCGCGCGCCGCAGGCGGGCCAGTGTCGGTGTCGGCGCCTAGAGTCGGATCGTGGAGCGACGGATCTTCGGGATCGAGACCGAGTACGGCGTCACGTGCACCTTCCGCGGTCAGCGCCGGCTGTCGCCGGACGAGGTGGCGCGCTACCTGTTCCGCCGGGTGGTCTCGTGGGGGCGCAGCTCGAACGTCTTCCTGCGCAACGGCTCCCGGCTCTACCTGGACGTCGGCAGCCACCCGGAGTACGCCACCGCCGAGTGCGACGACCTCACCGAGCTCGTCGTCCACGACAAGGCCGGCGAGCGGATCCTCGAGGGCCTGCTCGTCGACGCCGAGCAGCGGCTGGCCGAGGAGGGCGTCACCGGCGACATCTACCTGTTCAAGAACAACACCGACTCGGCCGGCAACAGCTACGGCTGCCACGAGAACTACCTGGTCGGCCGGCACGGGGAGTTCAGCCGGCTGGCCGACGTGCTGATCCCGTTCCTGGTCAGCCGGCAGATCGTCGTCGGCGCGGGCAAGGTGCTGCAGACCCCGCGCGGGGCGATCTACTGCGTCAGCCAGCGCGCCGAGCACATCTGGGAGGGCGTCTCGTCCGCCACCACCCGCTCCCGGCCGATCATCAACACCCGCGACGAGCCGCACGCCGACGCCGAGCGCTACCGGCGGCTGCACGTCATCGTCGGCGACTCCAACATGAACGAGACGACGACGCTGCTCAAGGTCGCCGTCACCGACCTGGTGCTGCGGATGATCGAGGCCGGCGTCCCGATCAAGGACATGACGCTGGAGAACCCGATCCGCGCCATCCGCGAGATCAGCCACGACATGACCGGACGGCGCAAGGTCCGGCTGGCCAACGGCCGGGAGATGTCGGCGCTGGAGATCCAGTCCGAGTACCACAGCCGCGCCGCGGAGTTCGTCGACCGCGAGGGCTTCGGGCCGGTGCACCGGCAGATGCTCGAGCTGTGGGGCCGGGTGCTCAAGGCGGTCGACTCCGGTGACCTGTCGCTGATCGACCGCGAGATCGACTGGGCCACCAAGTACACGATGATCGAGCGCTACCGGGCCAAGCGGGACCTGCCGCTGTCCTCGCCGCGGATCGCCCAGATGGACCTCGCCTACCACGACATCAGCCGCCGCCGCGGGCTGTACTACCTGCTCGAGCGCAACAACCAGGTCGACCGGGTGGCCCACGATCCGCGGGTGTTCGAGGCCAAGAACGTGCCCCCGCAGACCACCCGCGCCCGGCTGCGCGGCGAGTTCATCCGCAAGGCCCAGGAGAAGCGCCGCGACTTCACCGTCGACTGGGTGCACCTCAAGCTCAACGACCAGGCCCAGCGCACCGTGCTGTGCAAGGACCCGTTCAAGGCCGTCGACGAGCGGGTGGACAAGCTCATCGCGTCGATGTGAACGAGGATCCCTCCCGCGGGGCTCAGCCCTCCTCGGGCAGGGGCACCTGCAGGGCGGCGTAGCGGCCGGCGGCGGCCGCGGCGAGGAAGTACGCGCGCTCCTCGGGGAAGCCGCGGCCCATCGTCGACAGCGGCACGGGGGAGAGGCCGAGCGCCTCCTCCAGCCCGTCGACGTCCATCCACACGACCGGGTTGCGCGCGGGCTGACCGGCGAGGTCCTCCTCGACCTGACCGCCGAGCTCCGAGCCCAGCCCCCGCGGCGCCACCAGCGTCACGCCGGCCAGTGCCACCCGCCCGAACGCGGTCAGCGAGTGGTGGGAGACGCCGCGGTGCCGCGGGCGCGGATCGGCGTCGGAGATCCGCAGCGCGCCCACCGCCCGCCCGCCGAGCACGGCCACGGCGTTGCACGCCTCGCCGGCCGCCACCCCGGAGAAGCCCCACGGCGTCCCGGTGCCCAGGTTCCCCGGCCCCTGGGCCACGATCGCGACGTCCGCGCCGAGCACGTGCCGGGCGGCCAGCAGCCCGGTGTGCAGGGTGACCGCCTCGACGTCCCCACCGAAGGCCTGCCCGACGGTGACCACGCCGGCCAGCGACGGGGCCAGCGCCGACAGCGTCCGCGAGAACCCGGCGACCAGCGCGCCGCCGTCGGTCATGACGTAGGCGACCCTGAGGTCGGGGTCGGTGGCCAGCACGCCGATGAGGACCGCCGGCAGCGCCGAGTGCAGGTCCGCGATCACGACCGGCATGCCGCCGAGGTCCTCGGCGTCGGCGATGGTCCGGTGGTGCTCGGTCTCCTGCTCGTCGACGCCCTGCACGGTCACCTGCAGCGGGGTGTACCGCGCCTTCACCAGGTGCCCCGGACCGGCGGGGTCCGGCGGCAGCCGGTCGGGGACGGCGACGACCAGCGCGTACCCGCCGGTGCCCAGGCGCTGGGCCCAGGCGGTGGTGTTGAGCAGCACGTCGTCGCCCACCTCGGGCACGCCCACCAGGGACGGGTGCGCCAGCGCGCGCACCTCGCCGTCCTCGGGCACCTGCACGGTCAGTTCCTGGGCGTCCCGCCAGGCCCGGCCCAGCGCGGTCACCGTCCCGCGCCGCCACCGGATCCGCTGCACCGTCGTCGCTGCTTCCCCCACGACCGCAGGCTAGCCAGACCGCTCGGGAAGCGCGGCCCATGACTAGCCTGGGACCGTGGCGGCGAAGCGGGCGGAGCGACTGGTGAACCTGGTCATCGCCCTGCTCGGCACCCGGCAGTACGTCACCGCGGCCAAGATCCGGGCCACCGTGCCCGGGTACGAGCCCGACGACGGCAGCGCCCGCGCCGACGAGGCCTTCAAGCGGATGTTCGAGCGCGACAAGGCCGAGCTGCGCGAGATGGGCGTGCCGCTGGAGACCGGCCGCACCAGCGTCTTCGACACCGAGGACGGCTACCGGATCGCCCGCGCCGACTACGAGCTGCCCGAGATCACCCTGACCGGGGAGGAGGCCGCGGCGGTCGGGCTGGCGCTGCGGCTGTGGGAGTCCGCGCAGCTCTCCGGTGCCGCGCACAGCGCCCTGGTGAAGCTGAAGGCGGCCGGGGTGGACGTCGACACCGGCCGCACCATCCCGCTGCAGCCGCGGCTGGACTCCGACGAGCCGTCCTTCGAGCCGTGCTACGCCGCCGCCCGCGACCGCCGGCGGCTGGAGTTCGACTACCGCCGTCCCGACGAGGCCACCCCGGCCCGCCGCTCCGTCGAGCCGTGGGGCGTCGTGGCCTGGCACGGCCGCTGGTACCTGGTCGGCTTCGACCTCGACCGCACCGAGCGGCGCTCGTTCCGGCTCTCCCGGGTGGTCGGCACGCCCAAGGCGGTCGGCCCGCCGAACGCCTTCGAGCCGCCGGAGGACGTCGACCTCGCCGCGATGGTGGCCGGCCAGTTCGGGGGCGAGGAGCACCTGGTCGTCGTCCGCGCCCGGCCGGGCACGGCGATCGGGCTGCGCCGGCACGCCACCTCGCTGGGGCCCGCCGACGACGGCGACGACCGGCTGCAGCTGCGCACCACCGAGCCGTTCCGGCTGGCCGACCAGCTCGCCGCCTACGGTCCCGACGTCGTGGTGGAGGCGCCGGCCGAGGTCCGCGCGGCGGTCGTCGCACGGCTGACCCGGCTGGCGGCGATGGCATGACGACCGCGCCGGCCACCACCGAGCGGATGACCCGCCTGCTCTCGCTGGTCCCGTACCTGACCGCCCGCCCCGAGGGCGTGCCGCTGGCCGAGGCCGCCCGCGACTTCGGCGTCCCCGAGCGCCAGCTGCGCCGCGACCTGGAACTGCTCTGGATGTGCGGCCTGCCCGGCTACGGTCCCGGCGACCTCATCGACCTCGCGTTCGAGGGCGACCGGGTGCGGGTCACCTTCACCGCGGGCATGGTGCGGCCGCTGCGGCTGACCACCGACGAGGCGGTCGCGCTGGTCGTCGCGCTGCGCACGCTGCTGGAGCTGCCCGGGCTGGCCGAGCGGGAGGCGGTCAGCCGGGCGCTGGCCAAGGTGTCGGCCGCGGCCGGCCACGCCGCCGAGCGGGTCACGCCTGTGGCGCTGTCGGTCGACGCCCGCGAGCAGGCGCTGGCCGTGGTCCGGGAGGGGCTGGAGCGCAGGCGGGCGCTGCACCTGCACTACTACGTGCCCACCCGCGACGAGCGCACCGAGCGCACCGTGGACCCGATGCGGCTGCTGCTGGTCGACGGCCGGTCCTACCTGGAGGCCTGGTGCCGGCGCGCCGAGGGCGTCCGGCTGTTCCGGCTGGACCGCGTCGACGACGTCGTCGTCCTCGACGAGCCGGCCACGCCGCCGGCCGAGGCCCACGAGCGCGACGTGGACAACGGGCTGTACCAGCCGGAGGCCGGCTCGCCGGTGGTGCGGCTGCGGCTGGAGCGCGGCGCCCGCTGGGTGGCCGAGTACTACCCGGTCGAGGAGGTGCGCGAGGTCGACGACCCGGCCGGGGGGCTGGCGGTCGCGGTGCGCACCGCCGACGTCGCCTGGGCCCGGCGGCTGGTCGCCTCCCTGGGGGGCGCGGCCACCGTCGACGAGCCCGCCGACCTCGCCGCCGCCGTCGCCGCGGACGCCCGCGCCGCGCTGGAGCGCTACGGCGCCGGGGGCGGGGCCGGCGACTAGGGTCGGCGCCGTGCTGCTGCTCGTGGTGTGGATCGCCGTCGCCGTCCTCGCCGTCGTCGTCCTCGGCGCGCTGGGTCACGGCCTGTTCGGCGCGCTCACCCGGCTGCGCCGCGAGGTGGCGGCGCTGGAGCGCGAGGTGCGGCCGGTCCTGGCGCAGGTCCAGGCGACCGCGGCGCGGGCCGCGGATGCCCGCGAGTCACCCTGACTTCACCCTCCGACCCCCCCGGTTGCGGGGGAGGCAGTGACGCATCTGCCACGTAGCATCGTCCCTGTCACCTCGACCTGCTGGAGGACGTCATGGCCGGACTCGGCCCCCTGGAGATCGGCCTGATCCTGCTGGCCATCCTGCTGCTCTTCGGTTACAAGAAGCTGCCGGATGCTTCTCGTTCGCTCGGCCGCTCGCTGCGGATCTTCAAGGGCGAGATGAAGGGCATGAAGGACGACGACGTGCGCGCCAAGGACGCCGCCCGGACCACCCCCGTGCGCGGCGAGGTGCTGCCGCCGGCCGGTCCCGACGCCGCGGCCCTCGAGGCCGAGGCCAAGGCCGCCGAGGCGCGTGCCGCCGAGCTGCGGGCGCGCGCCGCCCAGCAGTCCGACAGCACCCGCTGACCGCAGAACCGGCACCACGATGAGCGACGACGGGCTGCGCCGGCCCCGCCTGCGGCGGCGCCGGCCGCCCCGGGACCCGGCAGCGACGATGACGCTCATCGCGCACCTCACCGAGCTGCGCAACCGCGTCGCCAAGTCGCTGTTGTTCCTCGTGCTGGGGACGGTCGTCGGGTTCCTCTGGTACGACCACGGGCTGCTGACCTTCCTCACCGAGCCGTACTGCGCGCTCCCCGGTGACCTGCGGCTGCAGCCGGACGGCGACTGCCGGCTGGTGGTGCTCGACGTCTTCGGCGGCGTGCTGCTCCGGCTGAAGATCGCCTTCATCGCCGGCGCGGTGATCTCCTCGCCGTTCTGGCTCTACCAGCTGTGGGCGTTCGTCACCCCGGGCCTCCGGCGCAACGAGAAGCGCTACACGGTCGGCTTCGTCGCCGCCTCGAGCACGCTGTTCGCGCTCGGCTCGCTGCTGGCCTACCTCACCCTGCGCAAGGGCCTGCAGCTGCTGCTCACCCTGGCCGGCGACGAGGTGGCCTTCCAGCTGACCGCGGAGCTGTACCTGGGCTTCGTGATCAGCCTGCTCGTGGCCTTCGGGCTCTCCTTCGAGCTGCCGCTGGTCGCGGTGGCGCTCAACCTGGTCGGCGTCCTGGAGTACCAGACGCTGAAGAGGTCCCGGCGCTGGATCTTCTTCCTCACCATCGTGTTCGCCGCCTTCGTGACGCCCACCCAGGACCCGTTCACGATGCTGGCCATGGCCGGCCCGATGGTGCTGCTGTTCGAGATCGCCATCCAGATCGCCCGGTTCGTCGACCGGCGGCGGGCCAAGCGGGCCGCGGCCGAGCACTTCCACGACCTGGACGACGACGACGCCTCCCCGCTGGACGCCGCCCCGTCGCAGCTGGACGCCGCACCCACCCCGTTCGACGACCTGCGCCGCCAGGACTCGCCCGCCGACGACCCGGCCCACTCGCGCGGCTGAGAGCCCCCCTGCCCCCCGCCCCTCGCCGGCTCGCGGCGGGCCCCCGCAGGGGAACCGGCCCGGAGGTCGCCGTCCTGGTCAGCCCGGTCGCCGGGCGGGGCCGGGCCCGGGCGGCGGTCGGGGCCGCGCTGGACGCGCTGACCGCCGCGGGGCTGGCTCCGCAGCTGCTGCCCGCCACCACCCGTGCCGACGCCGAGCGGCAGGCGGCCGCGGCCGTGGCGGCCGGAACCGGCGCGGTCGTCGCGATCGGCGGGGACGGCACCGCGCACGCCGCGGTGCAGGCGGTCGCGGGCACCGGCGTCCCGCTGGCCCTCGTCCCGGCCGGCACCGGCAACGACCTGGCCCTCGCCCTGGGGACGCCGGTCGACCCGGCCGCCGCCGCCCGGGCCGCCGCGGCCGACCTGACCGAAGGGCGGGTCACCGCCCTGGACGCGGGCCGCACCGGCGACCGCTGGTGGGCCACCGTGCTGTGCTGCGGCTTCGACTCGGCGGTGACCGACCGGGCCAACCGGCTGCGCTGGCCGCGCGGACCCCGCCGCTACGACGTGGCGATCCTCGCCGAGCTGGCCCGGCTGCGGCCCCGGGAGGTCGTGCTCGGCCTCGACGGGACGACCCGCACCGTGCCGGTCACGCTCGTCGCCGTCGGCAACACCGCCTGGTACGGCGGCGGCATGCGGATCTGCCCGGGCGCCGACCCCGCCGACGGGCGGTTCGACGTCACCGTCGTCGGGCCGGTCAGCCGGCGCGAGCTGGTGCGCACCCGGCCGCGGCTGACCGCCGGCACGCACGTCGAGCACCCCGCGGTGTCCGTGCACCGCGCCACCCGGGTGGAGCTGGCCGCCGACGGGCTGAGCACGTACGCCGACGGCGAGCCGGTCGCCCCGCTGCCGGCGGTGAGCGCCTGCGTCCCCGGCGCGCTGGCGGTGGTGGGCGCCGGCCGCGGGGACAGGACCACCCTTTCCCCCACGCCTCGCCGCCTCGGCGAGGCACCCTGACGGGTGGCCGCGAGCCTGCGAGTGGTGGGGGGCCGGAAGGTCCTTACTGTGGAGCCATGTCCAGCCCCGCTGAGCGGTACGCGGCTGCCCGGCGGCGCAGTGCCCACCCCACCCTGGCCGACTTCACCGCCGGCCTGTCCTTCGCCCTCGACCCGTTCCAGCTCGAGGCCTGCGAGGCGCTCGAGGAGGGGTCCGGCGTCCTCGTCTGCGCGCCCACCGGCGCGGGCAAGACCGTCGTCGGCGAGTTCGCCGTGCACCGCGCGCTGGCCGAGGGGCGCAAGGCGTTCTACACGACGCCGATCAAGGCACTGTCCAACCAGAAGTACGCCGACCTCGTCGAGCGGTACGGCGAGGCCCGGGTCGGCCTGCTCACCGGCGACAACGCGGTCAACGGCGACGCGCCCGTGGTGGTGATGACCACCGAGGTGCTGCGCAACATGCTCTACGCCGAGTCGCCGGCCATCGACGGCCTGGGCTACGTCGTCATGGACGAGGTGCACTACCTGGCCGACCGCTTCCGCGGCGCGGTGTGGGAGGAGGTGATCATCCACCTCCCGCAGTCGGTGACCCTGGTGTCCCTGTCGGCGACGGTGAGCAACGCCGAGGAGTTCGCCGACTGGCTGGTCACCGTCCGCGGCCACACCGCGGTCGTGGTCAGCGAGGTCCGGCCGATCCCGCTGTGGCAGCACATGCTGGTCGGCAACCGGGTCTTCGACCTGTTCAGCCTGCGCCCGGCGGCGCACGCCGCCGAGCTGGGGGACACCCCGCGCGGGCAGTCCACCCGCGACCGCGGCGCCAGCGTCGTCGACCCGGAGCTGGTGCGCCACGTGCGCGAGTACGAGCGCCGGATCGACACCTGGGGCGGCGGCAACGGGGGCTCGCGCCGCGACCGCGACTGGCACAAGCCCCGCTACCGCCCGCCGGCCCGCCCCGAGGTGGTCGAGCGGCTGGACCGCGCCGGGCTGCTGCCGGCGATCACCTTCGTGTTCAGCCGCAACGGCTGCGACGCCGCCGTCGACCAGTGCCTGCGGGCCGGGCTGCGGCTCACCGACGAGTCGGAGCGCGCCGAGATCGCGCGGATCATCGACGAGCGGACCGGCTCGCTGCCGGAGGAGGACCTGCACGTCCTCGGCTTCTGGGAGTGGCGCGAGGGCCTGCTGGCCGGGCTCGCCGCCCACCACGCCGGGCTGGTGCCGGCGTTCAAGGAGACCGTCGAGGAGTGCTTCGTCCGCGGGCTGGTGAAGGCGGTGTTCGCCACCGAGACCCTCGCCCTGGGCATCAACATGCCGGCGCGCACCGTGGTCCTCGAGCGGCTGGTCAAGTGGAACGGCGAGGCGCACGTCGACGTCACGCCGGGGGAGTACACGCAGCTCACCGGCCGGGCCGGCCGCCGCGGGATCGACGTCGAGGGGCACGCCGTCGTCGTCTGGGCGCCGGGCATGGACCCCTCCGTCGTGGCCGGCCTGGCCAGCACCCGCACCTATCCGCTGCGGTCGTCGTTCCGGCCCAGCTACAACATGGCGGTCAACCTGGTCGGCTCGTTCGGCCGGGCCCGCGCCCGCGAGCTGCTGGCCTCCTCCTTCGCCCAGTTCCAGGCCGACCGGTCAGTGGTCGGTCTGGCCCGCGCCGCCGCCCGGCACGAGAAGGACGCCGAGCGCTGGGCCGCCGAGATGCACTCCGACCGCGGCGACGTCGGCGACTACGCGACGCTGCGGCAGCAGATCGCCGACCGGGAGCGGGAGCTCTCCCGCGACTCCCAGGCCAAGCGGCGGATGGAGGCCTCCGACGCGCTCGCCGCGCTGCGGCCGGGGGACGTCATCCGGGTGCCCTCGGGACGGCGGCAGGGGCTGGCCGTCGTCCTCGACCCCGGGGTCACCGACCTCGCCGAGCCGCGGCCGCTGGTGCTCACCGAGGACAAGTGGGCCGGCCGGCTGGGCGCCGTCGACTTCCCGACGCCGGTCACCGCCCTCGCGCGGGTCCGGGTGCCGAAGAACTTCAACCACCGCAGCCCGCACGCCCGCCGGGACCTGGCCGCCACGCTGCGCAACGCCCGCGTGGAGAACGAGCTCGGCGCGCGCCGGGTGAAGCACCGCTCGGCCGCCGCCGACGACCCGGTGCTGCACGACCTACGGCGGGCGCTCAAGGCGCACCCGGTGCACGGCCTGCCCGACCGCGAGGAGCGGGTCCGCGCCGCCGAGCGGTGGCTGCGGGCCCTGCGGGAGGCCGAGGCCACGCACCGGAGGATGGCCGAGCGCACCGGCTCGCTGACCCGCCAGTTCGACCGGACCTGCGACGTCCTGGAGGAGCTGGGCTACCTGGTGCCCGAGCTGGCGCCGCTGGTCCCGGCCGACACCGAGGCGGTGCCGGTGACCGACGACGTCCCGGTGGTCACCGACGACGGACGCCGGCTGGCCCGCATCTGGTCGGAGGCCGACCTGCTGGTCGCCGAGTGCCTGCGCGCGGGCGTGTGGCGCCGGCTCACTCCCGCCGAGCTGGCCGCGGTGGTCTCGACGGTGGTGTTCGAGGCCCGCCGGGACACCCCCGGTCAGGCCGCGGTGCCGGCCGGCGCGGTGGCCGCCGCGATCGCTCAGATGCGCGGGATCCGCGCCCGCCTGCAGGACGTCGAGCTCGACCACGGCGTGCCGGCCACCCGCGACCTCGACCTGGGCTTCGCCTGGGCCGCCTACCGCTGGGCCGACGGCCAGAGCCTGGACCGCGTCCTCGCCGGTGCCGAGCAGGCCGGCACCGAGCTGTCGGGCGGGGACTTCGTGCGCTGGGCCCGCCAGCTCATCGACCTGCTCGACCAGCTGGCCAAGGGCGCCGACGAACCCGTCGCGGCGACCGCCCGCAAGGCGGTGGACCGGGTGCGGCGCGGCGTGGTGGCGGTCGCGGTGGGCGGCTGAGCTGCGGTTCGGCGCGCCGTCCGGACGCCCCGGGTGGTGCACAATCTCCTGCGCCGCCGTGACCGGCTGTCACGGGGCTCGAGTTCGGACCGGGAGCGACGATGACCAACCCACCGCAGGGTGGTGACCAGCCGGGGCAGTACGGCCGGCCCGGTCCCTACGGACCGCCCCCGCCGCCGGGACCCTACGGCCAGCAGCCTCCGTACGGTCAGCAGCCCCCCTACGGTCCGCCGCCCGGGCCGTACGGCCGGCCCGGTCCGGAGTACGGGCAGCCCGGTCCGCAGTACGGGCAGCCGGGTCCGTACGGGCCGCCGGCCTACGGGCCGCCCGGCTACCCGCCCGCCCAGCCCGGCTACGGCCAGCCGGGCCCCGGGCCTGGCCCCGGGCCGGGCCGGCCCCCGTTCGGGGGCCCGGCTCCGCGGAGGTCACGCCTCCGCCTCGTGCTCGGCCTGGTCACCCTGGGCGCCCTGCTCGTCCTCGCGGTGGTGCTGGCCCGGGTCCTCGGCGACACCGTCCTGGACGCGTCGGCCGTCGAGCGCGACGTCGCGGCGCAGTTCGAGCAGCGCGAGGGGGTGGCGATCGACCTCGACTGCCCGGCGGAGATGACGGTCGAGCCCGACGCCGTCTACGAGTGCACCGGCACCACGGCCGACGACGAGGACGTGACCCTGCAGATCCGGATCACCAACGTGGTCCTCGCCGAGTACACCTGGGACGAGGTCTGAGCCGACGGCACCGGCTCAGGCGAGGGCGTCGGCCGGCCAGCCCAGGGCGGCGCCCAGCCGCTTGACCGACGACTCCAGGCCGTGCGCGGCCGCCAGGGACGCCAGCGCGTCGGGATCGGCCGGCCGGCGGGGCAGCTCGTCGTCGAGCGGGGGCAGGTCGATGTCGCGGGCGACGGCGACCACGACCGGCGCGGCGTCGAGGTAGGCAGCGCCGGCGTGCAGCTTCTTGAGGACGGCGGCGGTCAGCGGCGCCTTGGCGACGACGGCCCGCGCGGCCGCCGCCCGGATGCCGGCCAGGTCGCCGAACGCGCAGATCAGCGCCGCCGCGGTCTTCGCGCCGATCCCGGCCACGCCGGGCAGCCCGTCGCTGGGGTCGCCCCGCAGGACGGCGAAGTCGGCGTAGGCCCGGCCGGGGATGCCGTACTTGGCGGTCACCGCCGCCTCGTCGACCCGCTCGATGTCGGTGATGCCCCGCGCGGTGTAGAGGACCCGCACCCGCCGCTCGTCGTCGACCAGCTGGAACAGGTCCCGGTCGCCGGTGACCACGTCGACCGGGCCCTCGGCGCGGGTGGCGAGCGTGCCGATGACGTCGTCGGCCTCGTAGCCCGGGGCCCCGACCCGGGCGATCCCGGCCGCCGCGAGCACCTCGGCGAGCACCGGCACCTGCGGGCCGAGCTCGTCGGGCACCTCCTCGCCGCCCTCGGGCGCGACGCGGTGCGCCTTGTAGGAGGGCAGCGCCTCGACGCGGAAGGCCGGCCGCCAGTCGTCGTCCCAGCAGGCGACCAGCCGCGCGGGCCGGTGCGCGGTGACCAGCCGGGCGGTCATGTCGAGGAAGCCGCGGACGGCGTTGACCGGTCGGCCGTCGGGCGAGGTGATGCTGGTCGGCACGCCGTAGAACGCGCGGAAGTAGAGGCTGGCCGCGTCCAGCAGCATCGTCGTCACAGCCCGCGACCGTAACGGCCGGGAGCGATCCCGGTGCGCGTGGATAGTCTGCGATCCGTGCCGATGTCCTCCCCGCCCGGACCGCTGGTGACCGCCGACCGCGCGCAGACCGCCCGCGCGGTGGCCGACGAGCTCGGGATCGACCTGCTGGTGGTGACGCCGGGGTCGGACCTGCGCTACCTGTGCGGCTACAACGCCCACGCCATGGAGCGGCTCACCGCGCTGGCGGTGCCGCGGCGGGGCGAGCCGTTCCTCGTCGTCCCGCGGCTGGAGGCGCCGATGGTCGGCGCCGGCCCGGCCGGCGGCCTCGGGCTGGAGGTGCTGGCCTGGGACGAGACCGACGACCCGTTCGCGCTGCTGGCCGCCACCGCCACCGCCCGGCTGGGCGGCGCGCCGGCGCGGGTGGCGGTGGGCGCGCGCACGTGGGCCGAGCACGCGCTCGGCGTCCAGCGGGCGCTGTCGGGTGCGGCGCTGGAGCTGGCCGGCCCGGTCGTCGACCGGCTGCGGATGGTGAAGACGGCGGCCGAGGTCACCGAGCTGGCGGCCGCCGGCGCGGCCATCGACCGGGTGCACGCGCGGATGGGGGAGTGGCTGCGGGTGGGCCGCACCGAGGCGGAGGTGGGCGCCGACATCGCCGCGGCGATCCTCGCCGAGGGCCACGTGGGCGTGGACTTCACCATCGTCGGCTCCGGGCCGAACGGCGCCAGCCCGCACCACGAGGTCTCCGACCGGGTGATCGGGGCCGGCGAGCTGGTCGTCGTCGACATCGGCGGGGAGACCGCGACCGGCTACCGGTCGGACTGCACCCGCACCTACGCGGTCGGGGCGCCGCCGGACGGCGAGGTCGCCGAGTGGTACGCCGTCCTGCAGGAGGCGCAGCGCGCCGCCACCGCCGCCGTCCGGCCGGGGGTGACCGCCGAGCAGGTGGACGCCGCCGCCCGCGACGTCATCGCCGCCGCCGGGTGGGGGGAGTACTTCATCCACCGCACCGGGCACGGCATCGGCCTGGACACCCACGAGGCGCCCTACATCGTGACCGGCAACGACCTGCCGCTGGTGCCGGGGATGGCCTTCTCCGTGGAGCCGGGCATCTACCTGCCGGGCCGCTGCGGCGCCCGGATCGAGGACATCGTCGTCTGCACCCCGGACGGTGTCGCCACCCTCAACGAGGGTCCCCGTGACCTCGTCACCCTCGCCGGCTGAGGGCGGCGGCGGGGGCTCGGTGCCCCCGCCCGCCTCCGCCGACGTCGACCGGGTGCTGCTGGCGGCGCTGGCCCGGGACGGCCGGGCCAGCTACACCGAGCTCGCCGAACGGGTCGGCCTGTCGGTGTCGGCGGTGCACCAGCGGGTGCGCCGGCTGGAGCAGCGGGGGCTGATCACCGGCTACCACGCCACGATCGACGCCGCCTCGCTGGGACTGGGGCTGACCGCGTTCGTCTCGATCACGCCGATCGACGTCGCCCAGCCCGACGACGCCCCCGCCCGGCTGGCGCACCTGACCGAGATCGAGGCCTGCCACTCGGTGGCCGGGGTGGAGAGCTACATCCTCAAGGTGCGGGTGCCCTCACCCGACGCGCTGGAGGCGCTGCTGCAGAAGATCCGCGCGGCGGCCAACGTCACCACCCGCACCACCGTGGTGCTGTCGACCTTCTACGAGGACCGCCCGCCGCTGTAGGACCCGCGCGCCCACTGGACACCGGTTCGAACGCGTGTTCGGATGGGCGGCATGCGGTGGGACGCCCAGCGGCTGGATGCCGCCGAGTCGGCCACGCTGCCCGGGATGCCCACGACGCGGGGCCTGCTGCGCAGCGTGCAGGTGCCGGAGTTCCCCGGCGTGACCTTCCACGAGGTGCGCAGCAAGAGCGCGCTCAACGAGGTGCCCGGTCCGTCGCCCATGCCGTTCCGCTGGACGATCAACCCCTACCGGGGCTGCACCCACGCCTGCGTGTACTGCCTGGCCGGCGACACGCTCGTGCTGATGGCCGACGGCGGGCAGGTGCCGATCGCCGACCTGCGCGTGGGGGACCGGATCGTCGGCACCGAGCAGCGGGGGAGCCACCGGCGCTACGTGACGACGGAGGTGCTCGCGCACTGGTCGACGGCCAAGCCGGCCCACCGGGTGCGCCTGGCCGACGGGACCGAGGTGGTCGCCAGCGGCGACCACCGCTTCCTGACCGGCCGCGGCTGGACGCACGTCACCGGTGCGACGGCCGGCCGGGGCCGCCGTCCGCACCTCACCACCGACGACGAGCTGCTGGGCCCCGGCCGCTCGCTCGCCCTGGTCGGGGTCGCCGCGGCCGCGGGCGCCGGCCGCCCGCGGCGGATCCTCGGCACGCGGGTCGGTGGGGGACCGGACCTGCGGGTCGTGGACGTGGCGGACCTCGGCGTCGAGTTGCCGATGTTCGACATGACGACCGGCACCGGCGACTTCGTCGCCAACGGCGTGGTCAGCCACAACTGCTTCGCCCGGGGGACGCACCAGTGGCTGGAGCTCGACACCGGCCGGGACTTCGACACCCAGGTGGTCGTCAAGCGCAACCTGGTCGACGTGCTGCGCCGCGAGCTGGCCCGGCCCTCGTGGCGCCGGGAGCACGTGGCGCTGGGCACCAACACCGACCCCTACCAGCGGGCCGAGGGGCGGTACCGGCTGATGCCCGGCGTGATCGCGGCGCTGGCCGGCTCGGGCACCCCGTTCTCGATCCTGACGAAGGGCACCCTGCTGCGGCGGGACCTGCCGCTGCTGGCCGCCGCGGCGCGGGACGTGCCGATCGGCCTCGGGGTGTCCCTGGCGATCCGCGACGACGAGCTGCACGCCTCGCTGGAGCCCGGCGTGCCCAGCGCGCGGGCGCGGCTGGAGCTGGTGCGGGCGATCACCGACGCCGGGCTGCCGTGCGGGGTGTTCCTCGCCCCGGTGCTGCCCGGGCTGACCGACCGCCTCGCCGACCTCGACGCGACGCTGGCGGCGATCGCCCAGGCCGGGGCCGGCGGGGTCACCGTGGTGCCGCTGCACCTGCGCCCCGGGGCCCGGGAGTGGTTCTCGGCCTGGCTGGCCCGGGAGCACCCGCAGCTGGTGCCGCGCTACCGGCAGCTGTACCGGCGGGGCGCGTCGGTGGCTCCGGAGTACCGGCGCTGGCTGGCCGGGCGGGTGGCGCCGCTGCTCGCGGCGCACGGGCTGGACCGGCAGGCCGGCGGGGCGGCCCGCGGGGTGTCGCCCGCCGGCGGCATCCCCGGCGACGAGGACTCGGAGTTCCCGGCCGGCAGCCTCCCCGCCGGGCCGGCCCCGGTGGGTGCCGCCGACCCGGCGGGAGAGGGTCCGGAGCAGCTGGCGTTGATCTGAGCGTGGCGGGTCAGCCGGCCAGCCGCGCCGAGCGGGCGACGGTGCGCAGGGCACGCACCGCTCCCCGGGCGGCGACCGGGGGAGCGCCGGCGGCCAGCGCGAGCCGGCGGAAGGAGTCGTAGGAGAGGGTCAGGTAGACCGCGGCCAGCTCCTCGGCCTGCGCCCGGCGGGAGGGCGGCGCGGTCAGCCGCAGGTGGTGGGCGGTGCGGACGGCGTGCTTGGCGAACGTCACCTGCAGCGCCTGGGAAGACAGCCGACCGCCGACCGCCGAGGCCGTCCCCGGGCCGCGGCGCAGCGCGGGCAGCACCCACGGGCTGGCGGCGAGGACGGGGAACCGCGCGCGGCTGGTCTCCCAGGCGTGCCAGGCCGCGACCGCGCCGGGCACCGACCACTCCCCGTCGTCGGTGTGCACCAGCAGCCGGCGTGCCGTGGCGTGCACCTGGTCGCGGCGCAGCGACCGGAACTGTCCCACCGGCGCCGGCCAGTGCAGCGCCAGCGCGCACCAGGCCACGGTGCGCAGGTGTTCGGGGGCCTCGCTGCGGATCTCGGTGAGCGGCCGCAGGTCCAGGTGCGGCGGCTCCGGCTCGGGGGTCGGCACCGACGGCAGCGCCACGCCGCCGTAGCGGGCGACCTTGCTGTACAGGGCGACGGTGGCCGGCTTCCAGCCGCGGGCGGCGGCGATCGGCGTCAGCCCGTCCTCGGCCAGCTGGTCGGGCCCGAGGCCGAGCTCGAGGGCGGCGTCGACCAGCCGGTGCCACTGCGGCTCATAGCCCTCGGGCGCGCGCAGGCGGCGCCAGGACCGCGCCGGGGGAGGAGCCGGCATCGACGGCAGCGCGGGCTGCCACCCACCCGTCATGACCGAATTCTACCGTTATCCCCAACAAATCGGCACCCCCTCGTTCGTGGTCAATTGCCGAAGGTGACCGGCCGGCGCCTCCGGCGCCGGATCGATGACCGCGGGGGCCTGCGTGGCGGCACGACCAGGGGGTACGGGACCAGCGGGACCGTATCCGAACAGGCCGATGGCTGTTGGGGATAACGGTAGAATGTGCCGCTTCACCGCGCGGAGCCGGGCCGCACTGGTGACCATGACCGGGTGCGGACCGTGGGCGTGGAGGAAGAACTGCTCGTCGTCGACCCCACCGGCCGCCCCGTCCCGCGCGGACCGGCCGCCCTGGAGGTGGCGGCGCGGCGGGGCGAGGGCGAGACGGTCGCCGAGCACGACCGCGCCGACCGGGCCGGAGGGGAGCCCGACCGGCGGCCCGCCGATGATGCCGCAGCGCCGGCGGGCGACAGCGGCGACGCGCGGGGCGGCCTGGTCCCCGAGCTCAAGGCCCAGCAGCTGGAGTTCGCCACCCGCGTCTGCGCCGACCTGGCCGACGTCACCACCGACCTGCGGTACTGGCGCCGACGGGCCGACGCCGCCGCCCGCGCCGTCGGCGCCCGGGTCGCCGCGCTGGCCAGCTCACCGGTCCGCGTCGAGCCGGTGACCACGCCGGGGGACCGCTACGAGGAGATGACCGACACCTTCGGCCTGACCGCCCTCGAACAGCTGACCTGCGGCTGCCACGTGCACGTCGCGGTCGACGGCGACGAGGAGGGCGTCGCCGTCCTCGACCGCATCCGGATCTGGCTGCCGGTGCTCACCGCGCTGACCGCCAACTCGCCCTTCTGGCTGGGCCGCGACAGCGGGCACGCCAGCTTCCGGTCGCAGGCGTGGAGCCGCTGGCCCTCCTCCGGCCCCACCGAGCTGTTCACCGACGCCGCGCAGTACCACCGGCTCATCGAGCAGCTGGTCGCGACCGAGACGATCGTCGACACCGGGATGGTCTACTTCGACGCCCGGCTGTCCGAGCGCTGGCCCACCGTCGAGGTCCGGATCGCCGACGTCGCCCTGCGCGTCGAGGACGCCGTCACCCTGGCCGGCCTGGTCCGCGGGCTGGTGGACACCGCGGCCGCGGAGTGGCGGTCCGGGGTCCCGGCGCCCGACGTGCGCAGCGAGGTGGTCCGGGTGGCCGCGTGGCGGGCCGGCCGCTCCGGGCTGACCGGCGACCTCGTGCACCCCGGCACCGGCCGCCCCGCACCCGCGGCCGAGGTGCTGGCGGCCCTGCTCGAGCACGTCCGGCCGGCGCTGGCCGACGCCGGCGACGAGCAGCGGGTCACCGCCGGCGTCGCCGAGGTCCTGCGCCGGGGCACCGGGGCGGACTTCCAGCGCCGCGTGCACGAGGCGACCGGCGACCTGGCCGCGGTGGTGCGCGCCGCCGTCGAGGAGACGCACGCCGGACCGGGCCGGTGAGGTCGCGCGCAGGGTCCGCAGCGGCGTCCCGGAGCGCCGGTTATCGTCCCGCCATGCACACCGCCAGCTGGCGCGACGTCGTCCGGAGGGACCTCTTCGGAGCCCGGCCCCCCGTCCGGGACCGGCCCTACCGGCTGGTCATCCGGGTGGCGCTGATCATCTTCCGGCTGCTCCGCTTCCAGTTCGACGTCCGCGGGTCCCAGCACGTGCCCGCGACCGGCGGCGCGATCATCTGCAGCAACCACGTCAGCTACCTGGACTTCACCTTCCTGGGGCTGGCCGCGCTGCCGCAGCAGCGGCTGGTGCGGTTCATGGCGAAGGCGTCGGTGTTCCACCACCGCTTCTCCGGGCCCTTCATGCGCGCCATGCAGCACATCCCGGTCGACCGCCGGGCCGGCGCCGCCGCGTTCGAGTCCGCCGTCCGCGCGCTCAAGGACGGCCACGTCGTCGGCGTCTTCCCCGAGGCCACGATCAGCAGCAGCTTCATGGTCAAGGACCTCAAGGCCGGCGCCGCCCGCATGGCCGTCGACGCCGGCGTCCCGGTCATCCCGGCCGCGGTGTGGGGCGGGCAGCGGGTGGCCACCAAGGGGCACCCGGTCGACCTCAAGCGGAACGTCCCGATCACGGTGATCCTGGGCGAGCCGATCGTCCCCGGGCCGGGGGAGAAGACCCAGCAGCTGCTCAGACGGGTCCGCGCGGCGATGGAGGAGCTGGTCGAGGAGGCCCAGCGCACCTATCCCGCGCAGCCGGCCGGCCCCGAGGACCGCTGGTGGCTGCCGGCGCACCTCGGCGGCACCGCGCCCACCCCGGAGGAGGCCGAGCAGCTCGACCACCACGACGTCCGCGGCACCGCCACCAAGGGCCACCGCCCGCACCCGGTGGTCCGGGTCAAGGCGATGTGGGCCCGCCGCCGCGCCTCCCGCTGACCGCTGGCTGTCAGTCGACCACCGCGGGCGCCATCAGCCGGAACACCTCGAGTTCGACGTCGTACCACCGCCGCATGCGGCCCAGCGGCTCCATCGCCAGCCGGCGGCACACCGCCAGGGACGGCACGTTGCCCGGCCGGACGACGGCGTAGACCTCGGGCAGCCCGGCGGCGAACCCGCGGTCGATCACCGCCCGGGCGGCCTCGGTGGCGTAGCCGTGCCCCCAGCAGTCCGGGTGCAGGTGCCAGCCGACCTCCACCTCGCCGACGCCGCCCGGCAGCGGCTTGAGCAGCACCGTGCCGGCGACCACGCCGGTTCCCGAGACCTCGACCGCCCAGACGCCGGCCCGCGCGCCGGAGGCCGACACCGCCGCCCAGCGCGCCACCAGCTCGACCGGCGTCACCGAGGGCCGGCCGCCCAGCCAGCGGGTGACCTCGTCCCGGCCGTACAGGTCCAGCAGCCGGGCCAGGTCGTCGCGGCGGGTGCTCCAGGGCCGCAGCCGCAGCCGGGCGGTGCACAGTTCGGCGCCGGCGGCCTCCATCCGCTCTGCCTACCGCCGGGGCCCCTCCCCGGCCACCCGGAGGGCCCGGTAAGCCCCATCAGTCGGCGAGCGAGGCGATCCGCGAGGCGGCGGCGGCCCGGTCGGCGGCCACCGGGTCCACACCCCGCGCCGCCCACCACGCCCGGCCGCTCTCCGGCAGCGTGGCGATCGGGTCGTAGTAGGTGTAGCGGCGGTCGAGGGCGTCCTCGTCGGCGCGCTCGATGCCGGTGCGGTAGTTCTTCGTCCAGTAGCTGATGCCGCGCTCGCGGTCGTACTCGGCGACCTGGTGCACCCAGCGCTTGCCGACGTAGGGCACGTCGCACACGATGCGCGGCGTCGCGAAGCCGGGCAGGTAGCCCATGATGTCGTGCTGCAGGGTCTGCGCCTGCGCCAGCGACACCCGCCAGTGCTCGGCGCTGGGCACCATGTCGCACATGTAGAAGTAGTAGGGCGTGATGCCGGCGCCGTCGAGCAGCGCGAAGCACAGGTCCAGCAGCGCCGGCGCGGTGGTGTTCACCCCGCGCAGCAACACGCCCTGGTTGCGGACGTCGCGCACCCCGGCCGCCAGCATCGCCCGCGCCGCCTCGGCCACCAGCGGGGTCACCTGCTGCGCCGCGTTGACGTGGGTGTGCACCGCGAGGGAGACCCCGCGGGCGCGGGCCGTGGCCGCCAGCCGGGCCATCCCCGCGACGACGTCGTCCTGCAGCCAGTGCTGCGGCAGCCCCATGAGCGCCTTGGAGGCCAGCCGGATGTCGCGGACCGACTCGATCTCCAGCAGCCCGGCGACGAACGCCTCCAGGCTCCGGAACGGCAGGTTGGCCACGTCGCCGCCGGAGACGACGACGTCCCGGACGCCGGGCGTGGCCCGCAGGTGGTCCAGCATCGCGCTCTGCCGGTCGACCGGCTTGAGCGCGAACCGCAGCTTGGCCACGGCGGGGGTGGAATTGCCGACCAGGTCCATCCGGGTGCAGTGACCGCAGTACTGCGGGCAGGTGGACAGCAGCTCGGCCAGCACCTTGGTGGGGTAGCGGTGGGTGAGCCCCTCGACCGCCCACATCTCGTGCTCGTGCAGCGAGTCCCGGGCGGCGTAGGGGTGGCTGGCGGCGTCGCCGGGCAGCCGGTCCGAGGCCACCGGGAGCATGTAGCCCCGCACCGGGTCGGCCAGCATCGCCGCGGTCGTGGGCACGGCGCCCGGCACCATCGTGTTGAGCATCTGCGGCGGCAGCAGCAGCGACATCGTGGCGCGGCCGGCCTGGTCGGCCTCGACGTCGGCGTAGAACGCCTCGTCGAGCAGGTCGCCGTAGACCCCGCGCAGCTGCCGGACGTTCTTCGCGCAGTGCGCCCGCTGCCACTGCGCGCTCCGCCACTGCTCCGCGGTCACGTCGGCGAAGCCGGGCAGCCGCCGCCAGTCGGGCTCGGCCAGCTCACGGGCGGTGTACTCGTAGGGCTGTTCCAGCACGGTCGGCGCCTCCTCGGTTCCCGCTGTCGAGCGGACCATACGGGAGGATCTTCGGCCAAACCGGCGTTTCGCGCTAGGTTGTGCAGCGATGAGGGCCCACATGGCAACAGACGTGTCGTGGACGCGGCGCGCGCTCGGGGTGCACCGCGTGCTCGAGCCGGCCGGTGCGCTGCCGCAGGCCGCCCACCGGCTGCACGCCGACCCGGCGATCGGGCCGGACGAGGTGCGCCTCGCGGTACAGCGACTGAACCTCGACGCCGCCTCCTTCCGTCAGTTGTCGGAGGCCTGCGGCGGGGACGGCGCCGCGGTCCGCTCCGCGGTGGAGGGGATCGTGGCCGCCCGGGGCAAGATGCAGAACCCGGTCACCGGCTCCGGCGGGATGCTCCTCGGCGTGGTCGACGCCGTGGGGGAGGCGTCGCCGCTCGGGCTGGCGGTCGGCCAGCGGGTGGCCACGCTGGTCTCGCTCACCCTCACCCCGCTGGCGCTGCCGCACGGCCTGCCCGACTGGGACGGCCGCAGCGAGCAGGTCCCCGCCGCGGGGACGGCGATCCTCTTCGCCCGCTCGATCGCCGCCGTCCTGCCCGACGACCTGCCCGACGCCGTCTCCCTCGCCGTCCTCGACGTGTGCGGGGCGCCGGCCGCCACCGCGCGGGTGGTGGCGCGGTCGGCGGCCCGGTCGGTCGTCGTCCTGGGGGCGGCGGGCAAGTCCGGCTGCCTGAGCCTGGCCGCCGCCCGCGCGGCCGGCGCTCCCGAGCTCACCGGGCTGGTCCGCGACGAGCGGGAGGCCGCGGCGCTGTCCGCGGCCGGGCTGGCCGACCGCGTGGTGGTCGCCGACGCCACCGACCCGCTGGCCGTGGCCGAGGCGGTGGGGGAGCCGGCCGCGGTGACCGTCGTCTGCGTGGACGCGCCCGGCGCCGAGCACGGAGCCGTCCTCGCCACGGCCGACGGGGGCACCGTGGTCTTCTTCTCCATGGCGACGTCGTTCGCGCAGGCGGCGCTCGGAGCGGAGGGGATGGCGGCGGACGTGACCATGCTGATCGGCAACGGCTACACGCCGGGGCACGCGGCCCTGGCCCTGGACCTGTACCGGTCCACCCCGGGCGTCCGGGCGCTGATCGACCCGCGGGTGAGGGCATGAGCCTGCTGTTGACCGGCGTGACGGTGGGGGACCGGCCGGGGCGGGCGGTGCGGGTGGAGGACGGCCGGATCGCCTGGCTGGGCGACGCCGCCGACGCCGCGCCGGCCGACCGGGTGGTGGCGGGGGAGGGATCCCTGCTCACGCCCGCCTTCGTCGACGCCCACGTGCACGCCACGGCCACCGGCCTGGCGCTGACCGGCCTCGACCTCCACTCGAGCCTGAGCCTCCAGGCCGCCGTCGCGGCCGTGGCGGCGCACGCCGGCGGCGCCGGGCAGGACATCGTCCTCGGCACCGGGTGGGACGAGACCGGCTGGCCGGAGGCGCGCGGGCTCACCCGGCACGACCTGGACGGCGTCGTCGGCGACCGGCCGGCCTACCTGGCCCGGGTCGACGTCCACTCCGCCACCGTCTCCACCGCGCTGCTGGATCGGGTGCCGGGGATCGCCGGCCTGCCCGGCTTCTCCGCGGACGGCCGGCTGCGGCTGGACGCCCACCACGCGGCCCGGCGGGCCGCCTACGGCGCCGTCGACGCCGGGCAGCGCCGCACCGCGCAGCGGGCCGCCCTCGCCGCGGCCGCCGCCCTCGGGATCGGCAGCCTGCACGAGATGGCCGGCCCGGAGGTCTCCGGTGCCGAGGACCTCGCCGGTGTGCTGGAGGTGGCCGCCGGGCAGCCCGGCCCGCTGGTGCTCGGGTACTGGGGGGAGCTGAGCGAGCGCGGCGGGCTGGACCTGGTCGGCGAGCTGGGGCTGGCCGGGGCCGGCGGAGACCTGTTCTGCGACGGCGCGTTCGGCTCGCACACCGCGGCGCTGAGCGCGCCCTACACCGACCGGCCGGACACCGCGGGCAGCCTGCGCTTCGAGACGGCGTCCCTCGTCGAGCACGTCCGCGCCTGCACGCTGGCCGGGGTCCAGGCCGGGTTCCACTGCATCGGGGACGCCGCCGTCGAGCAGGTGCTCACCGCCGTCGGCGCCGTCGTCGACGAGCTGGGCCGCGCGCCGGTGCGGGCCTGCCGGCACCGGCTGGAGCACGTGGAGATGGCGGGGCCGTCGGCGGTGACCCGGATGGCCGACTGGGCGATGGTGGCCAGCGTGCAGCCGGCGTTCGACGCGGCGTGGGGCGGCACCGACGGCATGTACGCCGAGCGGCTGGGTCCGGACCGCGCGCCGGCCTGCAACCCGTTCGCCGACCTCTCCGACGGCGGGGTCGCTCTCGCGCTGGGCAGCGACGCCCCGGTCACCCCGATGGACCCGTGGGGCGGGGTGCACGCCGCCGTCGACCACCGCACGCCCGGGTCGGGGCTGCGGCCGTTCGACGCCTTCGACGCGGCCACCCACGGCGGCTGGCACGCCGTCCGCCGCGAGCACCGGGACGGTCCGCTGGCCGTCGGCGCGCCGGCCACCCTGGCGCTGTGGGCGACGGACCGCACCCTGTCCGGCGTCCTCGCCGAACGGGTCCGGCCGGAGTGCCGGCTGCTCCTCGTCGACGGCGACCCGATCGGAGCCCTGTCATGACCGCCGTTCCGGACTCTCGGCGCGGAAAGTCCGGGGACGAGGCGGACTTTCGGCGCGGAAAGTCCGGGGGAGGAGTGCGATGAACCGGCTGGAGCTGGACCCGGGGCTCGTGGCGCGGGCGCGGGCGCTCGCCGGCCGCGCCGCCGAGCCGGTGGTCGACCTCGCCCGGCGGCACACCACCGTCTCGGTGGAGCGGGCGGTGCTGCGGCTCGCCGGCCTCACCGGCACCGACCCGGTCACCGGCGACGGGGTGGTCACCGACCGCGTTCCGTGGGTGAACCGGGTGGTGGACGCCGTCCGCGAGCAGGTGGGCCTGGAGTCCGGCGTCGCGCTGCCGGTCTGGCACGCCCTCGCCGCCGGTTCCGCGCCGGACCTTCCGGCGCTCGCCGAGCAGGTCGGCGCGGGGACGGCGCGGTTCACCGTGCCCACCGGCGCCGACGCCGAGCGCGCCCGGGACGCCGCCCGCGCGGCCGTCGCGACCGGCATCGCCCGCATCGACGTCAACCGCCGGCGCCGCGAGGAGCTGGTGGCGACCCTCGGCGACCCGCCGCGGCGGCCCTGGATCTACCTGATCGTGGCCACCGGCGACATCCACGAGGACATCCCGCAGGCGCAGGCCGCCGCCCGCGCCGGCGCCGACGTCATCGCCGTCATCCGCTCCACCGGGCAGTCGCTGCTGGACTACGTGCCCGAGGGCGCCACCCGCACCGGGTACGCGGGCACGTACGCCACCCAGGAGAACTTCCGGCTGATGCGGGCCGCGCTGGACGACGTCGGCACGGAGCTGGGCCGCTACGTGCGCCTCACGAACTACGCCAGCGGGCTGTGCATGCCCGAGATCGCCGTCCTGGCCGGCCTCGAGCGGCTGGACATGATGCTCAACGACGCGATGTACGGGATCCTCTTCCGCGACATCAACCCGCAGCGCACCTTCGTCGACCAGCGGTTCAGCCGGATGGTGCACGCCCGCGCCGGGATCATCATCAACACCGGCGAGGACAACTACCTCACCACCGCCGACGCCGTCGACGAGGCGCACACCGTCACCGTCAGCCAGCTGCTCAACGAGACCCTCGCGCACGAGGCCGGGCTCGCGGACTGGCAGCTCGGGCTGGGCCACGCCTTCGAGATCGACCCGGACCGGCGCGAGTCCTTCCGGCTGGAGCTGGCGCACGCGATGCTGGCCCGCGCGCTGTTCCCCGACGCGCCGCTGAAGTGGATGCCGCCGACCAAGCACATGACCGGCGACGTCTTCCGCGGCTACCTGCTGGACGGCTTCTTCAACCTCGCCGGGGCGCTCACCGGCCAGGGCATCCTGCTGGTGGGGATGATGACCGAGGCCGTCGTCACCCCGTGGCTGTCCGACCGCGACCTGGCGCTGCGCAACGTCCGGTACGTGCTGGACGCCGCCGGCGGGCTGGTCGAGGACTTCGCGCCCCCGAAGGGCGGCTTCATCGACCGGCGCGCGCACACCGTGCTCACGGAGGCGGTCCAGCTGCTGGAGCGGATCGCCGGCGAGGGCCTGCTCGAGGCGATCGCGGACGGGACCTTCGGCATCACGAAGCGGCCCCCGGACCGCGGCAAGGGCCTCGACGGCGTCGTCCGGCTGGCGCCCGACGCGTACAACCCGGCGCTGGAGCTGCTGGAGCGGGAGGTGGCCCGTGCCTGAGCAGGGCCGACGTGGCCACGACGGCCCTCCGGGGACCGTGATCCGGCCGTACGGCGACACGACCGGCGACGGGATGGTCCAGCTGTCGTTCACCCTGCCCGTCAGCCCCGGACCGCGGGCGGAGGGCGCGGCGCTGCAGCTCGCGCAGAAGATGGGCATCGAGCCGGCGATGGTCGTGCACAGCCACGGGATCGGCGGCGACTTCACCTTCCTCGTCGTCTACGGCAGCGTCCGGCACCTGGTCGACCTGGACGCCGTGCAGGTCGAGGAGCGCGCCTATCCGCTGCTGGCGCCGGCGGAGGTGAACGGGGCGATCCGCGCCGGCCTGCGCCGCAAGCTCGTCGTCCTCGGCGCCTGCATCGGCACCGACGCGCACACCGTCGGCATCGACGCGATCCTCAACCTCAAGGGCTTCGCGGGGGAGAAGGGTCTGGAGTACTACCGGGAGCTCAGCGTCGCCAACCTCGGCGCGCAGGTCAGCGTGCCGGAGCTGGTGGCACGGGCCCGGACCGAGCGGGCCGACGCCGTCCTCGTCTCCCAGGTGGTCACGCAGAAGGACGCCCACCTGCGGAACACCCGCGAGCTGGCCGCCGCCTTCCGCGAGGCGATGGGGGAGGCCCGGCCCCTGCTCGTCGTCGGCGGCCCGCGCTTCGACCAGGCGATGGCCGCCGACCTCGGCGTCGACAAGGTCTTCGGCCGGGGGACGACGCCCGGCGAGGTCGCCAGCTACCTCGTGTCCGCCCTCGTCCCCACTGGAGCCGCAGCATGAGCGACGACGACCCCCGCCTGGGGCTGACCGTCACCCACCGCCGGTACGTGCCGTACGCGCACGCCCACTACGGCGGGTCGCTGGTCGACGGCGCCTACACCCTGGGCCTGTTCGGCGACGTCGCCACCGAGGTCGCCATCGTCATGGACGGCGACGAGGGCCTGCTGGCCGGCTACTCCGAGGTCCGCTTCCTCGGGCCGGTGCGGGCCGGCGACGTCCTGGAGGCCACCGCGGAGGTGGTGCGGATCGGCCGCCGCAGCCGTGAGCTGCGCTGCACCGCCCGGGTGGTGGCACGCGCCGAGCCCGAGCGGGGGCCGTCCGCGGCCGGCGTGCTGGGCGAGCCGGTGACCGTCGTCGAGGCCACTGCCACGCTCGTCGTCCCGGGGCCAGCAGGCACGCCGTAACGAAGAGGTCACAACTCGTCACGGACCTCTCCGAGGGCTTCGATCCCGTCGGCGCACTCCTTACAGTCGCTGCAGTACCACTCCGGGAGCACCGGCACGTGCTCTCCCGGACCAGTCGCGCGGGCCCCCCGGCCGTGCGGACGGCGAGCCGCCGCCCGCACCCCGGGTCGAGGGGGCCGGTGGCTGCCCGGGGGACCGCGGGCCGGGCACCCGGCGCAGACCGACCCGGCCCGCACCACCAGACAACGGCCGGCCGATCGCCGCCAGCGACCGGTCGTGCCGGCCCGAAGGTGCGGCGCCCGTGGTCCGGACGGCGCCGGCGCGACCGAGACGACCGGCACGGACGACGGACCGCCCCCGCGCGGAGCCGCCGGCCCGCTCCGGGATGGGATGCTGGGCTCGACCGCGGCAACGGTGCCGGCGGTCGGGGCCCCGTCCGACCGGCGCGGGGCCGGCAGTGCGCGGGAGCGCCGGGTGCACGGGAGGCGACGGTGGGATCGGTCGCCCCGGGCACCCTGGAGCGCTCCGCCGAGGCACCGCGCCCCACGTCCCGCACCCGCCGCCTCCGCCTGCCGTGGCGGACCCTGCTCGCCGCCGCCGGCGGGCTGCTGCTGCTGCTCGCCTTCCCCGGTTGGTCCGTCGTCGCCCTCGCCCCGCTGGGGCCCGCCGCGCTGGCGCTCGCCGTCCACGGCCGGCGCGCCCGCTCCGGGGCCTGGCTGGGCCTGGTGTTCGGCTTGGCCTTCTTCGTCCCGCTGCTGTCGTGGAGCGGCATCTACGTCGGCTCGCTGCCCTGGCTGGCGCTGGCCGGCTGGGAGGCGCTGCACCTGGCCGTGCTCGGCGCCGCCACCGCCGCCACCTCCCGGCTGCGGCTGTGGCCGCTGTGGGCTGCCGCCCTGTGGGTCGCCGACGAGGCGGTGCGCGGCCGGTTCGTGCTCGGCGGGTTCCCCTGGGGGCGGCTGGGGACCAGCCAGACCGAGGGGCCGTTCCTGTCGCTGGCCGCCTACGGCGGGGTGCCCCTGGTCAGCTTCGCCGTCGCGCTCACCGGCACCCTGCTCGCCGCCGCCCTGGTGGCGCTGACCCGGTCCGGGCGGCGCCGCGGCGCCCTCGCGATGGCCGGGGCGGTCGCCGTGCCCCTGCTGGGCTGGCTGGCCTGGCTGCCGCTGCCCGGTCCCTCGTTGACCGAGGGCGGGCCGACGCGGACCGTCGCGGTGATCCAGGGCGACGTCCCGCAGCCCGGGCTGGAGTTCAACGAGCGCCGCCGGGCCGTCCTCGACAACCACGTCACCGGCACGGTCGAGCTCGCCGAGGCGGTGGCGGCGGGGGAGCGGCCGCAGCCCGACGTCGTCATCTGGCCGGAGAACAGCTCCGACATCGACCCCTACCTCAACGAGGACGCCGCCCGCGCCATCAGCCGGGCGGCCGCGGCGATCGACGCGCCGATCCTGGTCGGCGCCGTCGTCGACGGGCCCGGCCGGTTCATCAGCAACACCGGCATCGTCTGGGACCCCGAGGACGGGCCGGGTGACACCTACGTCAAGCGCCACCCGGTGCCCTTCGGCGAGTACGTGCCCGCCCGGGACTTCTTCCGGCTGTTCAGCGACAAGGTGGACCTGATCCGGCGGGATTTCGTGCAGGGCGGCGAGGTCGGCCTGCTGGACGTCGGCGGCGCGCGGGTCGGTGACCTCATCTGCTTCGAGGTGGTCTACGACGGCCTGGTGCGGGACGTCGTCACCGCAGGCGCCGGGATGATCGTCGTCCAGACCAACAACGCCACCTTCGGCTACACCGACGAGAGCGAGCAGCAGCTGGCCGCCAGCCGGCTGCGCGCGGTCGAGTTCGGCCGCACCGTGGTCGTCGCCGCCACCAGCGGCGTCTCGGCGATCGTCGCCCCCGACGGCTCCCTGGCCGCCCGGTCGGGGCTGTTCGAGCCGGCCGTCTTCGTCGAGGACATCGCCCAGCGGGACTCCGCCACGGTCGCCCAGCGGCTGGGGGCGGCACCGGAGTGGGCGCTCACCGCACTCGGCGCGGGGGCGCTGCTGGCCGTCGTCGTCCCGGCGCTGCGCCGGCGCTCCCGGCGGAGCACCGCATGAGCGGCGTGCTGGTCGTCGTCCCCACCTACGACGAGGTGCAGAACCTCGAGCCGATCCTCGACCGGCTGCACCGCAGCCGGCCCGACGCGCACGCGCTCGTCGTCGACGACGGGTCGCCGGACGGCACCGGCGAGCTGGCCGAGAAGCTGGCCGCCCGGGACCCGCGGGTGCACGCGCTGCGGCGGACCGCGAAGAGCGGCCTCGGCCCGGCCTACGTCGCCGGCTTCCGCTGGGGCCGGGCGCGCGGGTACGACGTCCTCGTCGAGATGGACGCCGACGGCTCGCACCACCCCGAGCAGCTGCCCGACCTGCTCGCCGCGCTGGCGGACGCCGACCTGGTGCTGGGCTCGCGCTACGTGCCCGGCGGCCGGGTGGAGGACTGGCCCCTGCACCGGCTGCTGCTCTCCCGCGCCGGCAACCTCTGGACCCGGTGGGCGCTGCGGCTGCCGCTGGCCGACGCGACCGGCGGCTACCGCGCCGTCCGGGGCGGGCTGCTGGACCGGCTGCCCTTCGACGACGTCGCCAGCCAGGGCTACTGCTTCCAGGTCGACTGGGCCTGGCGGGCGGTCCGCGCCGGCGCCCGCGTGGTCGAGGTGCCCATCACCTTCACCGAACGGCGGTACGGCCGGAGCAAGATGAGCGGCTCGATCGTTGGAGAGGCGTTGGTACGGGTCACCTGGTGGGGCCTGCAGGACCGGCTGGCCGAT
This sequence comes from Geodermatophilus sp. CPCC 205506, assembly GCF_051383635.1. NCBI lineage: Bacteria > Bacillati > Actinomycetota > Actinomycetes > Geodermatophilales > Geodermatophilaceae > Geodermatophilus > Geodermatophilus sp. CPCC 205506. The sequence continues at coordinate 40,500 of NZ_JALPKP010000024.1, forward strand.
CGGCTGCCGGGCCGGGTCCGCCGCCCCGTGCCGGGACGGGTCCGCGACGGCGGGCGGTCATCCGCGGTCCGGTAGGCGGGCCGGGGCCGCTCGATCCGGGTGGGCCGAGGAGAGCCGTGGGTCGCCGCGTGCGCTTGCTGGCCGGGCTGCTGGCCCTGGCCGAGGTCGTCGTCTTCGTGCTGGTCGCGCAGTGGATCGGGGTCGGCTGGACGCTGCTGGCCGCCCTGGCCACCAGCGCCCTGGGTTGGGCGCTGCTCGCGCGGCAGGGCACCCGCGCGCTGACCGAGCTGCGGGAGCGGGCCCGGGAGCGCCGGCCGTCGGTCCGGGCCGTCGGTGACGCCGGCCTGATCGCCGTCGGCGGGCTGCTCATGGTGCTGCCCGGCTTCCTGACCGACGTGGTGGGCCTGCTGTGCCTGCTGCCGCCGACCCGGTTCCTGGTGCGCGGGCTGCTCGCCCGGGTGCTCGCCGACCGGCTGCCGGTCGAGCTGCGCGGGCCGGTGCGCGTCCGCAGCCGCCGCGCCCCCGGTGTCCCGTACGCCGCGCCGGAGCCCGGGCGGCCGCTGGTCATCGAGGGCGAGGTCGTGCGCGACGAGGGCGAGGTCGTGCGCGACGCCGACGGGCGCCCGTCGGCCTGAGGGCGGCCACCTCCGCACGCGGAGGCCCGGCCGGTCCGGGGCCCCGGCCTCCTCCACGCCGATCCCCTCCACGCCGATCCCCTCCACGCGGACGGACGCGGAACGGCCCCGGTGGGAACTCCCACCGGGGCCGTTCGCGATCGTGCGCGGGTGCTCAGCTGGCGCGGGTCCGCCGGCCGCGCAGCACCTCGAGGCGCTCGGCGAGGACCTCCTCGAGGTCCTCCACCGACCGACGCTCCAGGAGCATGTCCCAGTGCGTCCGCGGCGGCTTGACCTTCTTGGGGGTCGGCTCGGCGCCGCCGACCAGCTTGGCCGCGGAACCGTCGAACTTGCACTCCCACGTGTCGGGGAGCTCGGCGTCGTCAGCGAAGGGCACCGTGAACAGGTGACCCGAAGGGCACCGGTACTCCGCGTACTGCCGCTCGATCGGCGCGGTGTTCCGCTCGGTCTCGTAGCTCACGCTGCCCAGTCGGCTACCCCGCAGGGAACGCTCGCCCATGGCACACCGTCCTCTCGTGCTGGTGGTGTCGGTCAGAACTCGACGTCGCAGGCAGGAGTACCCACCGGACGGCGCGGTCGAAAGAACCAACGACGGATTTCGCGAAGAGATTCCGCGGAGTCGGTTCCAGATCATCTCATGGGGTGGTATACCGCCCCGCACCCACCCCTCCCGGGGGAGATCAGGGCAGCGCGAGCTGCCCCGGACCGGCCGCCGTCGGGCCCAGCTGGCCCAGCACGTGGTGCCGCCGGCAGAGCACCTGGTAGTGGATCTCGGCGTCCCGCTCGTCGGGCGCCGGGGTCGGCGCGGTGTCGGCGACGACGACCGTCTCGCCCTCGCGCACCATCGCGCCGTCCACCACCCGGGCGTTGAGCAGCCCCGGCAGGCCGCACCAGCAGAGCACCTCCACCTGCACCCGCTGGACGTCGTCGGCCACCTCCAGCAGCCGCTGGGTGCCGGGGAAGAGCCGGGTGCGGAAGTCCGTGGTCAGCCCGAAGGCGTAGACGTCGACGTGCGACTCGTCGACCAGCTCGGCGAGCTGGTCGACCTGCGCGGCGGTGAGGAACTGCGCCTCGTCGACGATCAGGTAGTCGACCCGTGTGCCGCCGGCCCAGCGGTCGCGGACCAGCAGCCGCAGGTCGGCACCGGCGTCCACCTCGATCGCGTCGCGGCGGAGCCCGACCCGGGAGCTGATCCGCGGCGCGCCGGACCGGTCGCCCTGGGTGAGCAGCAGCCCGCGGCGGCCCGCCCGGCTGTGGTTGTGGTCGACCTGCAGGGCCAGCGTCGACTTGCCGCAGTCCATGGGGCCGTGGAAGAAGCGCAGGTGCGCGGGCGCGGGGTGGCGGCGCCGGTCGCCGGCCACGGGCACCGAGGACAGCGCCCGGCCGCTGCGGGCGTCGACGTCCAGGGGTGAGCTCACAGCCGCTCCGGTGGGGTGTTGCCCGCCGCGACGACGGCGCGGCGGATCGGCAGCGCGGCCAGGGCGAGGAAGCCGGCCACGAAGAAGACCACGAGGCTGACGATCGCCAACCGGTAGGAGCCGGTGAGCTGGTAGGTCAGCCCGAAGGCCAGCGGACCGAGCCAGCTGGTGCCGCGGTCGCTGATCTCGTAGAAGCCGTAGTACTCGGCCTCCTTGCCGGCCGGGATGAGCTGGCTGAACAGCGACCGGGACAGCGCCTGGGTGCCGCCCTGCACCAGGCCGATGACCGCGGCCAGGGCGTAGAACTGCCCGGCCGCGCCGGCCTGCAGGAAGAAGGCGGCGATCAGGACGCCGATCCAGGCGACCAGGCTGCCCAGCACGACCCGCTTGGCGCCGTAGCGGGCGGCCAGCCGGCCCAGGCCCAGCGCGCCGGCGATGGCCACCACCTGGACCATGAGGATGGCGCCGGTGAGCACCGACTGGTCCAGCCCCAGCTCCTCGGTGGCGTAGGTGGCCGACAGCGAGATCACCGTCTGGACGCCGTCGTTGTACAGCAGGTAGGCGCCGAGGAACCACAGGGTCAGGGGGAAGGCGCGCATCTCCCGCAGCGTCGTGGCCAGCTGGCGGAAGCCGCTGCGCGGCCGGCCCTCGACGGCGCGGACCGGGCGGTCACGCAGGCGGGACAGCGAGAACAGGGTGAAGGCGCCCCACCACAGGCCGGCGCTGGCCAGGCAGATGCGCACCGCCTCGCCGGTGCTCAGCCCCAGGGACTCCGCGCCGAGCACCAGGCCCAGGTGCACCGCCAGCAGCAGGGCGCCGCCGACGTAGCCGAAGGCCCAGCCGCGGCTGGAGACGGCGTCCCGCTCGTCGGGTCCGGCGAGGTCGGGCAGCCAGGAGTAGTAGACGACGGTCGCCGCGCCGAAGCTGATGTTGGCGACGACGAACAGCAGCGCGCCGAGCAGGTAGCGCCCGTCGGCGACGAAGAACAGGCCGGTGGTCGCCAGGGCGCCCAGCGCGGCGAAGCAGCCGAGCAGCTGCCGCTTGCGGCCGGTCCGGTCGGCGATCGCGCCGGTGAGCGGCAGCACCAGCACCTGCAGGACCACCGACAGGGACAGCACGTAGGAGAACCAGCTGCCGGGCGGGATCGACAGGCCGAGCACCGACAGCCGGCCGTCGGGCCCGGCGGCGTCCTCGGCGACCGACGTCAGGTAGGGCCCGAGGAAGACCGTGGTGACGCTGGTGTTGAACACCGACATCGCCCAGTCGTAGGAGTACCAGCCGAAGCGCTCGCGGCGCAGCGCCCGGTCGGCGGAGGGGGCGGTCGGGTCGGCGGCCGTCGTCACGGGCGCAGGGTGTCAGCCGGGACGGTGACGGTCCAGCACGGGGCGGTGTCAATGGCTCGGCTCCGCACTCGCTCCGCTCCTCGGTCGCTGGCGCTCCCTGCGATGCTCACTCGAGCGTCGCTCTCGCAGGTCACGGGATGTCGTCCGGGACCACGCCGCCCGGGAACGCCGCGGTGGCGTGCGTCGGGCGGGTGGGATCGACGTAGGCCATCCGGTCGGCCGGCTCCCCGGCACGCAGCGGCACGAGACCCCGGGTGATCGCGGCGGCGATGCGGGTGCGGGCGCGGTTGGCGTCCCCGACCCGATCCGGCTGCAGGTCCTCGAAGAACACCGGCGGCCCGATGTGCACCTTGAGCGCCGGCTGCCGCCAGAAGGCGCGCAGCAGGGTGCGCAGCTTGCCCCAGTCGTTCACGTACTGGAGCACCTCGTGCGCGCCCCACTGGCTGACCGGGATCACCGGGACGTCGGCGGCCAGCGCCATGCGGGCCAGCCCCGAGCGGCCGCGCTCGGGCCACCCGTCGGGCGCCAGGCCCACCCGGCCCTCGGGATAGGCGACGACGTGGCCGCCGTGCGCCAGCGCCACCTGGGTCACCCGCAGCGCGTGCTTGGCGACGTCCGTGCCGCGCTCGACCCGGATGCCCCCGGCGCGTTCCAGCAGGGGCCCGGCGATCGGCGAGCGCATGATCCCGCCGGTCGCCATGAACCGCGGCGTCACCCCGGCCTTGTGCATCGCGACCGCCACCACGAACGTGTCGAAGTCGCCGATGTGGTTGGCCGCGAGCAGCAGCGGGCCCTTGAGCCACTCCGGCGGGATCGAGCCGGTGACCTGCAGCCGCCCGAAGATGCTGGGCAGCCAGGAGAACCAGCGCAGCAGGAACCGCCAGAACCACCACGGCGGGGAGGCCGCGATGGCGAGCTCGCGGGCGAACCACTCGGGGTCGTCCGGGCCCACCAGGTGCGCGACGTCCGCGGGCAGGGGCGGCGGTGTGGGCCGCCAGGCCCGGATCCGCGCGCCGAGGCCGCTCACCGGGACACCCACTCCCCGCGCTTCTCCAGCAGCTCGCGCAGCATCGCCGGCCGGTCGGTCATCACGCCGTCGACCCCGAGGTCGAGCATCGTCGTCGCCTCCTCGGGGGTGTCCACGGTCCACACGTGCACCTGCAGGCCCCGGGCGTGCGCGGCGGCCACGAACCGCTCGTCGACCAGCGCCCGGCCGCCGAGCTGCAGCGGCACCTGCGCGCAGCCGGCCTGGATGCGCACCAGCCCGGCCGCGCGGGGGGAGTAGGACGACAGCCGCAGCGCCGCCACGCCCCGGGGCCCCAGCGAGGTGCAGACCGACGGGCCGAACAGCCGGCGGGCCGCGGCGACGCGGGCGTCGGAGAACGAGCCCAGGCAGATGCGGTCCTCGACGTGCACCCGCCGGACGGTGCGGACCAGCGGGGCCAGCACGCCGGCGGCCTTGATGTCGAGGTTGAACCGGATGTCCGGCCACGCGCCGAGCAGCTCCTCCAGCCGGAGGATCGGCTCCCGCCCGCCGATGCGCGCGGTGGCGACCTCCCGCCACGGCAGCTGGTCGACCCGCCCGGTGCGGTCGGTGACCCGGTCGAGGACGGCGTCGTGGAAGACGATCGGCACGCCGTCGGCGGTCACCCGGACGTCGGTCTCCAGGTACCGGTACCCCAGCGCGACGCACGCCTCGAACGCCGGCAGGGAGTTCTCGAGGTGCTCGATGGCGCCGCCGCGGTGCGCCATCGCGATGGGTGTCGGCCCGTCGAGGAAGGCGTACCGGACCGGAACCACGTCGACACGCTAACGCCGGGCGCGGCCGCGCCGGTCAGGGCCTCGCGCCACCCGCCCCACGCACCTCCTGGACCCCGCCCGTCCGGCCGTCGACCGCGGCCGCCATGCGCGCGACGATCCGCTCCAGGACCGGCCGCGGGGTGGCCAGGTTGAGCCGCACGTGCCCGGCTCCCGGCGCGCCGCACTCGGGGCCGTCGACCAGCGCGACGCCCGCCCGGTCGAGGAAGAAGGCGCCGGCCGAGCCCGGCAGCCCGAGCCCGCGGCAGTCCAGCCAGGCCAGGTAGGTGCCCTCCGGCGGGGTCCACCGCACCCGCGGCAGGTGCTCGGCGAGCAGCTCGCCGAGCCGGCGCCGGTTGCCGTCGAGGTAGGCCAGGACGTCGGCCAGCCACGGCCCGCCCCCGGTGTAGGCGGCGGTGGCCGCGAGGACGCCGAGGGTCGAGGCGCCGTGCACGCCGAAGAAGCCCACCCGGGCCCAGTGCTCGACGTCGGCCTCGTTCGACAGGATCAGCTGGGCGGCCTTGAGACCGGGCAGGTTCCACGCCTTGGACGCCGACGTCGCCGTCACGGTGTGCCGCGCGGTGACGGGGGACAGGGCGGCGTAGGGACGGTGCACCGCGCCCGGGTACACCAGCGGCGCGTGGATCTCGTCGGCGAAAACCCGCGCACCGGCCCGCTCGACGACGTCGGCCAGCGCGAGCTGCTCCGCCTCGGTGAACACCCGGCCCAGCGGGTTGTGCGGGTTGGTGTGCACCAGCAGCCCGCCGCCGGCCAGCGCACGGGCGAGGCCGTCGAGGTCGTGGCCGGCCCGGCCGTCCCGCTCGACCATCGGCACCTCGACCAGCTCCCGGCCCAGCAGCCCGGGCACCGACAGGAACGGCATGTAGGCCGGCGTCGGCAGCACCACGGGGGTGCCCGGCGGGGTGAAGTGCTCGATGGCCGCCTGCAGCCCGGCGAGGACGTCGGACAGCGGGGTGATCCACTCCGGCGGCACGGTCCAGCCGTGGCGCTCGGCGTACCAGCCGGCACACGCCCGGGCCATCGCCGTCGCGGCCTCCGGGGTCAGGTAGCCCAGCGCGCCCCGGTCGACCGCCTCGTGCAGCGCCCGGCTGACCTCCGGCGCGGTGCCGAAGTCCATCTCGGCGACGAACGCGCCGATCGCGCTCCCGTACCGCGTCCACTTGAGGCCGCCCGAGGCGCGCAGCACCTCCTCGGTCAGCGCGTCGAACGCCGCCGTCCGCTCGCCGGGCACGGGCGCTCCTCCCTGCCCGGCGGCCGGCTCCGCCGTGTCGGGCGTGTCCCTCGGGTCTGTCGGTGGGGCCGTCTACCGTGCCCTGCGTGGCCAAGCAACTCACCACCCCCGTGACCAACGAGGAGGCGACCGACACCGGCGTGCCCGGCCCCCGCCGGGGGAGTGACGCCGAGCGCCGCTGCGGCTGGTGCCGCCGCGTGCTCCCGAACCAGGGGTCGGTCGGCCGTCCCCGCCAGTACTGCGGGCAGGCCTGCCGCCAGCGGGCCTACGAGCAGCGCTCCGCGACGGCCAAGGCGGGCCTGTCCGGCGACGTCGTGCTCGTCACCCGCGCCGAGCTCGACGGCCTGCAGGACCGGCTGTACCAGCTGCGGTGTGCGCTGGAGGACGTCGCGACCCTGCTGACCGAGCGCCCGACCAAGGCCGAGCTGGAACGCTCACTGGCCGACCTGGTGCGCTCGACCGGCCGCCTCGACCGGCTGTGGGTGTCCGAGCGCGCCGGCTGATCGATCACCGCCTCACTCCGGGTCCTGCTGGTCGTCGTTCTGGTCCTCGTCGGCACCGCCGCCCTGGTCGCTGGTGTCGGGCAGGTTCTCCCGGTCGGACTCCTCCTCGTCCAACTCCTCGTCGGTCCCGCTGTCGTCGGTCGTTCCCTCGCTGGGCGTCGTCGGGGATCCGCAAGCGGTCATCGTCGCGCCGCCGCCGAACAGCGCGAGAGCGGTCATGAGTGCGGCGATGGGGCGTCGGAGTTGCATGTCTCCGACCCTAGGCAGCACGCCGTCGGGCCGCCCGTCGAATCGCTGACCCACCCCTCTTTACGTCACTGTGACGTAATGAGGGGTGGGTCAGCGGTTGGGAGGAGGGTCGGTGCCGACGAGAGCCGGCCGGTCGGCCGATCCCGGCGCAGCGGCTTCAAGATCATCAAAGAGATGGCCGGCTCGGGGGAGCAGTGCACCAGAACCGCCTCCGGGCCCGACGGCGCGGCCGCTCGACCCGACCCGCCGGCCGGGCGTGGTCACGGTGAACGGACCGGGCAGAGGCTCGTGGACGGGTCGGCTGCACGACGACGCGCGTGTGCGCACCGACTGGCGGCCGGGACGACGACCGCCGGGTCGACGGGGTCCCGCAGGCCGCCGGCCCCTTCCGGCGCCTCGATCTGTAGCGCCGATAATGCACATTATGTCAACTTGCACGGCGAGCGCCGGGCGGGGCGGCCCCTCCCCGGCTACGCGAGCACCCGGACGTCGTAGTCGGCGAACCGGCGGTCGGCCGTCACGAGGACCAGCCGGTGGCGCACGGCCTGGGCGATGAGCATCCGGTCGAACGGATCGTCGTGCAGGCGTGGCAGTGCGCCCGCCACGAGTCCGTCCTCGACGGTGATCGGCAGGGTGTCGAACCCCTGCCGCTCGAGTTCCTCGGGCAGGCCGTCCGGGATGGTCAGCTTGCCGCGGGCCGCCTTGATCGCCATCTCCCACGCCGAGGCTGCCGACACCGCGACGGACATCCGCGGGTCCCGGATCGCTTCGGCCATGGCCGGAGTGAGCCGGGCGTCGCCGGCCAGCCACCACAGCAGGACGTGCGTGTCCAGCAGCAGCGTCACGACTCGGCGTCGCCGTGGAACGCGGCCACCAGGTCGTCCGGCGTCTCGTCGAAGTCGTCGGAGATGACGACCCGCCCCCGCCACGCACCGGGCACCCGCGAGTGCGTGGGAGCTCCGACGGGAACGAGCCGGGCGACCGGCCGGCCCGCCCGCGCGATGACGACGTCCTCCCCCTGCTCGACCGCCTCCAGCAGGCGGGACAGGTGTGTCTTCGCCTCGTGGACGTTGACGGTCTGCACCATGCCACCCAGCGTATGACTAAGTCGGACTAAGTCAACCCTGACGTTCGTCCGGGCCCGCGGGGCGCCTGCACGCCGCGCAGGCCGACTCGGCGGCGGGGTCCGGCACACTCCCCCGGTGCCGTCGGTCGTCCGCCCCTCCCCGAGGCGGCCCGGCACCCCCTGACCCGAGGAGACTCCCGTGCCCCCGTCCGTCGTCCCGATGGTCGTCACCCATGACCTGGACCGGCTCGCCCGCTTCTACCGGGAGCTGACCGGGGCCCAGGAGTCGAGCCGGATCCCCGAGGAGGGTCCGACGTTCTACCTCGGGTTGCGGATCGGCGGGTCCGAGCTCGGCATCGTCGCCGACGCGTCCGTCGAGGCCGGCCCACCCGGCCGTGTGCTGCTCAGCCTCGAGGTGGACGACGTCGACGCGTGCCTCCGCGCGGGTCCCCGAGCTGGGCGGCACGGCCTCCGGGCCGGCCAACGACATGCCGTGGGGCCAGCGGGTCGCGCACGTCAGGGACCCCGACGGCAACGCGGTCAACCTGACCTCCACGTCCTGAACTCCCCGCCGTCCGGCCCTCGGGCGACCGCGTGGCGTCACCGATGGACGTCGGTCGTCATCACACCGTGGGACGTCCTCCCCGGATCGCGGCTAGTTGGGTCCAACAACTTGACGCACCCCCACGAGTGCTCCACGCTTCGGTGCCCTCGTGATTTACGGCACTCCGCCGGGTCATAAGGGGGCCCGTGCGGAGCAAGTGAGGCAACGTGACAGACGGTAGCCGCGGGAGCGATCCGATCATTGCCGACCCATCCACCCCGGCGCTGATGGTCAAGCTCGGCGAGTACCCGCTGCACCACGGCGGGGTCGGTGCCATCCGGTCGCTCGGACGCCTCGGCGTGCCGGTGCACGCGATCACCGAGAGCCGGTTCACGCCGGCCGCGGTGTCGCGCTACCTCCGTGCCCACCACACCTGGCCCACCACGGGCCTCGAGGACCCCGACGCGCTGGTCGACGGGCTGCTGCGGATCGGGCGTTCGATCGGCCGGCCCGCCGTCCTCATCCCGACCGACGACGAGGCCGCGGTGCTCCTGGCCGAGCGGGGCGACGACCTGGCCGGCGCCTTCCTGTACCCGCGGTCCGCCGACCCCGGCCTGCCGCGCCGGCTGGCCGACAAGAACGGGCTGCACGAGCTGTGCCAGAAGCACGGCGTGCCGCAGGCCGACTCCACCGCCCCGAGGACGCCGGCCGAGGTCGAGGAGTTCGCGCGCAGCGCACGCTTCCCGGTCGTGGCCAAGAACCGCGAGCCGTTCGGCCGCCTGCGGGCGCCGGCGGTCCGCTCCACGACGCTGCTGCGCGACCCGGACGAACTGCTCGCCCTGGCCCGTCACTGGCCCGAGGACCCCGGCGTCCTCCTCCAGGAGTACCTCCCCCGCGAGCACTCCGAGGACTGGATCGTGCACGGCTACCTCGGCAGCGGCGGGACCCCGCAGGTCCTGTTCACCGGCGTGAAGCTGCGCTCCTGGCCGCCGCACGCCGGGATCACGACGTGCGCGGTCGTCGTCGACAACCCCGAGCTGGCCGCGCTCGCGTCCGACTTCTGCGCCCAGCTCGACTACTCGGGGATCTTCGACCTCGACTGGCGCCTGGACCGGCGCGACGGGCGGTACAAGCTGCTGGACTTCAACCCGCGGGCCGGTGCGCAGTTCCGCCTGTTCGAGACCGCTGACGGCATCGACGTCGTCCGCGCCCAGTACCTGGACCAGACCGGCCAGCCGGTCCCCGCCGGGAGGCAGGTCGAGGGCCGGCGGTTCGTGGTCGAGAACTTCGACCTCCCGGCCCGCCTGGGCTACCGGCGGGAGACGCGCACCCCGCCACCGCTGCCCGCGCGGAGCACCCGCACGGAACTGGCCTGGTTCGCCCGCGACGACGTCAGGCCATACCTGGCCATGGCCACGCGGATGGTGCAGGTCGGCACTCGCCGGCTGATCGACGGCGGCCGCCGACGATGGGCCATCCGCTCGTCCGGCGAGTGACGCCCGGTCGCGGCACGCGGGGCATCGTCCGGCCCGCGGCGATCCCCGACGTCTACCGGCTGGACCGGCTGCCCCCGACCGGGCGGCTGGCCGACCTGGTCGCCGTCTTCTGGCGGGTGTCGTGGGAGCTGCCGCCGGGGACCGTCCACGACTCGCTGATCCTCTCCTACCCCGCGGTCAACGTGTCCTTCGAGCCCGATGGCGTCTGGCTGACCGGCCCGGTGGCGGGCACCTACCGCCGCCCGCTCCACGGCGCGGCCACGGTGTCGGCGGTGCGGTTCCGGCCGGCGGCCTTCCGCTCGCTGGTCGACCGGCCGGTCAGCGAGCTGCGCGACCGCGTGCTGCCCGCCGCCGAGCTGCTGCCGGTGCCGGACACCCTGCCCGGCGAGCTGAGCGGCACCGCCGACCTCGGCGCGGCCCGGGACCTGATGGAGGGCTGGCTGCTCGCCCTGCCCCGCTCCCCCGGCCCGCTGCACGAGGAGCTCGACGCCGCCGTCGCGCTCATCGAGGCCGACCGGTCGATCACCCGCGTCGACCACCTCGCCGAGTGCACCGGCCGCAGCGTCCGCGCCCTGCAGCGGGCCTTCGCCGACGCCGTCGGCCTGCCGGTGAAGCAGGTCATCCGCGCGGCGCGGTTGCGCGAGGTCGCCGAGCGGGCACTGGGCGGGGACGTCGACTGGGCCGCGGTCGCCACCGAGCTCGGCTACAGCGACCAGGCCCACCTGGTGCGCGACTTCACCGCCGCGGTCGGCACTCCCCCGGCCCGGTACGCCCGCGAGACGGTGTCGCGTTCCTCCAAGACGGGCCCGGCGGGCGCTCCCTAACGTCGTGGGCATGACCACGACGACCCTGCCCGCGCTCTACGACCGGCTGGCCGAGGCGGCTGCGGAGGCCGCCCGCATCGCCCGGGGTGCCGCCGGCGCGCCGCTGGACTCCCCCACCCCGGACACCGAGTGGGACCTGCGCACGCTGGTCGACCACTGGGTGCTCTACAGCGCGCACGGCCTCGAGCGCCGCGCCCGCCGCGAGCCGATCCCCGACGAGCTCGGCGCCCGCGACTTCGCCGCCGACCCCGACTGGCCCGAGCAGTACGCCGCCCAGCTGGACCGCGCGCTGGCCGCCTGGCGCGACCCCGCCGCCTGGACGGGCGAGATCGACCTCGACGGCATGTCCGTCCCGGCCACGACGGTCGCCGGGATGATCGTCAAGGAGCTCACCGTGCACGGGTGGGACGTCGCCCGGGCGACCGGCCAGGAGGTGCGCGTCGGCGAGGAGACCGCCCACCTCGTCCTGGACCTCGTCGTCGAGCACGGCGCGCTGTTCCGCGAGTACGGCGGCTTCGCCGAGGAGCTGCCGGTCGACGACCGGACGCCCACCTTCGAGCGGGCGCTGCGGCTGTCCGGCCGCGACCCGCACTGGCACCCCTGACAGGGCCATCGTGGCCACTGTGGCCCCTCAGCGGGACGAGGCGGCCACCCGGACGCCGAGGCCCACCAGGACCGTTCCGCTGACCGCCTCCAGCCGGCGCCGGATCCGCGGCCGGCGGAACCAGTCCCCGGCGCGGGCCACCCCCGCAGCCAGCGCGAGGTACAGCCCCGTCTCGAGGGTGATCTGCAGCAGCCCGAGCACCGCGGTGGTGGCGAACACGGGGCCGTCGGCCGGCACGAACTGCGGATAGAAGGCGATCATGAAGACGGCGGCCTTCGGGTTGGCCAGCTGCACCAGCAGGCCCTCGCCGAACGCCGTCCACCAGCGGCGCCGTCCCAGCGGCGTGGCCGGCGGGGCGGGGACGTCGACCTGCCCGCGGTCCCGCCACGCCGCCCGCCAGGCGCGGACGCCGAGCACCAGGAGCACCGCCGCCCCGACGACGCGCAGGACCACGTAGCCGACCTCGGAGGTGGCGACGAGGGCGGCGAACCCGGCGCCGGCGAACAGCGCCCACGCGTAGAGGCCGAGCTCCAGGCCCAGCACGGTGGGGACGGCGCCGGACAGCCCGCGCAGCGCGGCCCGGCGGAAGATCAGCGCCATCGCCGGCCCGGGTGAGGCCGAGATGAGCAGGACGGCCAGCACGAACGCCGGCAGCGACCCGAGCACGTCCACGGGGGGATGGTGTCAGGCCGGCGGCCGGCCGGTCGACGGAGTTCTGGCCGCGCTCGACCGGCCTCGGCTCGGCCGGGCTCGAGGTCCGCGGTCCTCCCAGGGAGGTGCGGTTGACTCGGGGGCGTGGACGCCGTCGACGGGTTCTGGACCCGGGTCACCACGCCGGTGCCGGAGCTGCCGATGCCGGTGCTCCTGGGCGCCCTGGCGGTCGCCGCGGTCGTCGTCTTCTCCGCCTCGCTGTGGCGGCGGGCGAGCACGGTCGTGACGATCGCCCACGAGGGCGCCCACGGCCTGGTCGCGCTGGCCGCCGGGCGGCGGCTGTCGGGCATCCGGCTGCACTCGGACAGCTCCGGGCTGACCGTGTCGGCGGGCCGTCCCTCCGGCCTGGGCATGGTCCTGACCTGCGCCGCGGGCTACACCGGACCGGCGCTGTTCGGCCTCGGTGCCGCGGCGCTGCTCGCCGCCGGGCACGCCGTCCTGATGCTCTGGGCGCTGCTGGCGCTGCTCGCCCTCCTGCTCGTGCAGATCCGCAACTGGTTCGGCCTGTGGATGGTCCTGGTCACCGCCACGGTGGTGTTCGCGGTGACCGAGTGGCTGCCGCCGGACGGCCAGGCCGCCTTCGCCGCCGCGGGCACCTGGTTCCTCCTGCTCGCCGCACCCCGCGACGTCGTCGGGCTGCACCGCTCCCGGCGCCGGCAGGCGGCACCGCAGTCCGACGCCGACCAGCTGGCCCGGCTCACCCACCTCCCGGCGGTGCTGTGGGTGGCGTTCTTCCTGCTCGTGGACGTCGGCGCCCTGCTGCTCGGCGGCTGGTGGCTGCTCGGCTGACTCAGCCCCGGCCGCGCCGCCGGGGTGCCGCGCCGTCGGGCTGGTGGACCTTCTCCACCGGCGGCGCCGGCGGGATCTCGGCGGTGACCTCGTTCTCGTCGACGGTGAGCCGCCGGCCGTGGTGGTGGACGTCGAGCGGCTCGCCCTCCGCCAGCCGGTAGGTGGCCTCGGTCGACGTCACCGTCACGACCAGGCACCGCCCCTGGTAGTTCAGCCGGAACTTCAGCCGGGAGATCCGGTCGGGCAGCCGCGGGGAGAACTGCAGCCGCCCGCCGTGGTCGCGCAGCCCGCCGAACCCGGCGACGGCGACGGTCCACCCGCCGGCCATCGAGGCGATGTGCAGGCCGTGGCCGGAGTTGCCGTGCAGGTTCTGCAGGTCGGTGAGGCTGGCCTCGCCCCAGTAGTCGTAGGCCAGCTCCAGGTGGCCGGTCTCGGCGGCCACCACCGCCTGCTGGGTCGCCGACAGCGAGGAGTCCCGCACCGTCCGGGCCTCGTAGTAGGCGAAGTCGGCGACCTTCTCCTCGTGGGTGAAGGCGTCCCCGCGCAGGTGCAGGGCCATGACCAGGTCGGCCTGCTTGACCACCTGCTTGCGGTAGATGTCGTAGTACGGGTAGTGCAGCAGCAGCGGGTAGCACTCCGGCGGGGTGCCGGCGAAGTCCCACTCCTGGTGGTGGGTGAACGCGTCGGACTGCATGTGCACGCCCAGCCGGGCGTCGTAGGGCACCCGCATCAGCCGGGCCGCCTTCTGCCAGACCGCGACTTCCTCCTCGGACACGTCCAGCCGGCCGGCGACCTCGGGCTGGCGCTCCACCGCCGCCGCCGCCTCGCGCAGGTTCCGCTGCGCCATGAGGTTGGTGTAGACGTTGTTGTCCACGACCGCGGTGTACTCGTCGGGGCCGGTCACCCCGTCGATGCGGAACCCGTCCTCCTCGTCGAAGTGCCCCAGCGACGCCCACAGCCGGGCGGTCTCGATGAGCAGCTCGGCGCCGTGGTCGCGGTCGAACTCCTCGTCCAGCGTGGCGTTGTGGTAGCGGACGACGGCGTCGGCGATGTCGGCGTTGATGTGGAAGGCCGCCGTCCCGGCCGGCCAGTAGCCCGACGTCTCCTCGCCCCGGATGGTCCGCCACGGGAACGCCGCCCCCCGCAGCCCCAGCACCCCCGCCCGCTCGCGGGCCAGCTCGAGCGTGGAGTGCCGCCAGCGCAGCGCGTCGCGAGCGGCCTCGGGCGCGATGTAGGTGAGCACCGGCAGCACGTAGGTCTCGGTGTCCCAGAAGGTGTGCCCGTCGTAGCCCGGACCGGTCAGCCCCTTGGCCGGGATCGGCTGCCGCTCGGCGCGCAGGCCGGCCTGCAGGACGTGGAAGACGCCGACCCGCACGGCCTGCTGCAGCTCGTCGTCGCCCTCGATCTCGACGTCGGCGTGCTGCCAGTGCGCGTCGAGGACCTCGCGCTGCTCGCGCACCAGCCGCTCGAACCCGGCCAGCTTCGCCGTCGCCAGCGCACCCTCCACCTGGTCGCGCAGCGCGGCCGCCGAGCGCCGCGACGACCACCCGTAGGCCAGGTACTTCACCATCCGCACCGACGACCCCTGCGGCAGCCGGGCCGCGAGGGTGAAGCGGGCCAGGTCTTCGCCGGACTCGATGTCCTCCGTCGAGCTGTCGGGCACGGCGATGACGTGGTCCATGCCCGCGGCGATGCGCAGCCGGCTGCGCTTGGTGCGGTGCACGAGGACGGCGCGCTGCCCGCGGGCCACGGCCATCTCGTTGACCAGCGGGCGGGCCAGTGCCGCCGCCGCGCGCGGGTCGTCGGACTCGCTGCCGCTGTCGACCGGCTCGTTGGCCAGCAGGTCGGACTGGAGGGCGATGTACAGGTCGCCGCGGCCGTCGGTGCACTCGACGGTGTACTCGATGGCGGCGATGGAGCGCCGGCGCAGCGACACCAGCCGGGTGCTGGTGACCATCACCGTGCGGCCGTTCGGCGAGCGCCACTCGGTGGTGCGGCGCAGCAGGCCGCGGCGCAGGTCCAGGCTGCGGCGGTGCTCGACGATCTCGCCGTAGTCGAGGTCGAGCGGGGTGTCCCCGACCAGCAGCCGGATGAGCTTGCCGTCGGTCACGTTGACGACGGTCTGCCCCTGCTCGGGGAAGCCGTAGCCCGCCTCGGCGTAGGGCAGCGGCCGCTCCTCGAAGAAGCCGTTGAGGTAGGTCCCGGGGACGACGACCGGCTCGCCCTCCTCGAACGACCCGCGCATCCCGATGTGCCCGTTGGCCAGCGCGAACACCGACTCGTGGACGGCCAGCGACTTGTGGTCCAGGCCGATCTCGGTCAGCGACCACGGCTCGACCGGGAAGGTGGGCCGCCCCTCCGTCATGGCCGCTCCCCCATCAGCTCGGCGAGGTCGGTGACGACGACGTCGGCGCCCGACGCGGCCAGGGCGGCGGCCTGACCGACCCGGTCGACCCCGACGACGAACCCGAACTGCCCGGCCCGGCCGGCGGCCACCCCGGCGAGGGCGTCCTCGAAGACCGCCGCCGCGGCCGGCTCCACCCCGAGCGCGCGGGCCCCGGCGAGGAAGGTGTCGGGGGCGGGCTTGCCGCGCAGCCCCTCCTCCCCCGCGACGACGCCGTCCACCCGGGTGTCGATGCAGTCGGCGAACCCGCCGGCCTCGATCACCTGCCGCCCGTTGGCCGACGCGGTCACGACGGCGGTGGCCAGGCCCGCCTCCTTCGCCGCCCGCACGTACCGCACCGACCCCGGGTAGACCTCGACGCCGTGCTCGGCCAGCTCGGCGAGCACCAGCTCGTTCTTGCGCAGCCCCACGCCGTGGACGGTCTCCGCGTCGGCCGCGTCGCCGCCCTGCCCCTCGGGGAGGGTGATGCCGCGGCTGGCCAGGAAGTCGCGCACGCCGTCCAGCCGGGGTTTGCCGTCGACGTGGCGGTTGTAGTCGTCCTGGGTGAACGCCGGCGCCTGCGGGTCCCGCCGGTGCAGGAACTCGTCGAAGGTGCGCTTCCAGGCCGCGAAGTGCACGGTCGCCGTCCGCGTGAGGACGCCGTCGAGGTCGAACAGGCACGCGCGGATCGAGTCCGGGAGTCCGAGCACGTCGCGACGGTACCGGCGCGGCGCGGCGCCCGCCGGTCCGCGAACGCGCTGATCACCGATGCGACGGCCGGGCCCGCCCGCCCTAGGGTGCGGCTGGGGGCCGCACGCCCCCCTGCCCCGCCGAGACCGAGGAGAGGACCGCCATGGCCGACCGTCCGACGCCGCCGAACCCGTTCGACTTCCTGCCGCAGGTGCCCGGGTTCGAGCTGACCAGCACCGACTGCGCCGACGGCCGGCCGCTGGCGATGCCGCACGTCAGCGGGGTCATGGGCGCCGGTGGCGAGGACCGCTCGCCGCAGCTGTCGTGGTCGGGCGCCCCCGAGGGCACCAGGAGCTTCGCCGTCACGGTGTACGACCCCGACGCCCCCACCCAGAGCGGCTTCTGGCACTGGGCGGTGGCCAACATCCCGGCGTCGGTGACCGAGCTGCCCAGCGGCGCCGGCGACCAGGCCGGCTCGGGGCTCCCCGAGGGCGCGGTGCAGCTGCGCAACGACGCCGGCTTCCCCGGGTACGTCGGCGCCGCTCCCCCGGCCGGCCACGGACCGCACCGCTACTTCGTCACCGTGCACGCGGTGGACACCGAGACCCTCGACGTCACGGCGGACACCACGCCCGCCGTCCTGGGGTTCAACCTGTTCGGCCACACACTCGGACGGGCGACACTGGTCGCCACGTACACGCAGGAGTGATCACTGCAGGTGAGGGACACGCCGCCGGTGCTTGAAGCCTGAAGTTCCTCACAGGTAACAGCAGCACCATGGATCCGTGCCGGCGGTTGCGTCGCAGCGACTCCGTCCCCGGCGTGCCCGCGCCGCGGCGGCGCTCCCGGCCGCCCTCCTCGCCACCCTGGTCATGACCGTCCTGCCGGCACGGACGGCGGCGGCGAGCGGGCCGCCGCTCGGCGAGGCGGTCGCGGCAGCGGCGAGCGCCTTCGGCCCCACCGGCACGGTCGCGGTCGTCGTCACCCCGCAGCACAGCCGGGTGGCCGGGCTGACCGCGCGGGCGGTGGAGGCCCGCGCCACCCGGCTGATGGCGGCCGGCGCGGACAACGGGCAGGCCGACCGCGTGTTCCCGACCGCCTCGCTGGTCAAGCTGTTCGTCGCCGAGGGCATCCTGCACCGGGCCCGCACCGGTCAGGTGACGCTCTCCCCCGGCGACCTGGCCACGCTGCAGGAGATGATCTCGCACTCCAGCGACCCGGCCGCCTCGCAGATGTGGGTCCGCTTCGACGGCGAGGGGCTCGTGCGGGACGTCGCCGCCCGCTACGGCCTCGGTGGCACCGCTCCCCCGCGGGTCCGCGGCCAGTGGGGCGAGACGACGACGACGGCGCGCGACCTCGCCCGGTTCCTCGCCGCACTGCCGGTCGTCGCCCATCCGGACGACGCCGCCACGCTGACCGGGTGGATGGCCGCTCCGGCGCCGGCCGGGGCCGACGGCTTCGACCAGCGGTTCGGCCTGCTCGGCACCGTGCCCGGGACGCCGGCGGTCAAGCAGGGCTGGATGTGCTGCGTGGGCGGCCGGCGGCACCTGCACTCGGTCGCGATCACGAACGGGATGGTCGTCGTGCTGCTCAGCGAGGTGCCCCGGTCGGTGGGCTGGACCGCGGCGCGGGCGGCGCTGGACGCGGCGGCCGGACCGGTGGCGGCGATCCCGCCGCCGGTGCGCCCCTAGGCGTCGGGGAGGTCGGCCACGCCGACCGTCGCCAGGCGGGCGAACCCCACCCGCTCGTAGACGCGGGCGACGTCGTCGTCCCCGGCCACCAGGAACACCAGGTCGGCGGTCTCCCGGGCGTGCGCGGCCAGCGCAGAGGCCAGCCCCGCCCCCAGGCCGCGGCCGCGCAGCCGGGGCAGCGTGGCCACCCCGGTGATCTCGCTGACCTCGGTCCCCTCGACGTCGACCGGCGTGTGCGAGCCGACCGCCACCGGCTCGCCGTCCTCCACCGCCACCATCATCACCGTGCGCCCGGTGGCGATCCGCTCGCGCAGCACCGCCGTCCGCGGCGACTCCGGCGCCGGGCCGACCGAGTCGTCGCCGACGTCGGCGCGCGGGCCGGGGTGGGCGAAGGCGATGGAGGCCAGCTCGAGGTAGCGCGGCAGCTCGGGGTCGTCGGCGCCGACGAGGTAGAGCCGCACCCCGTACGGCATGAGCAGCTCCACGGGGTCGTCGGCGACCAGCAGCGGCAGCTCGTCCACCGCCAGGCCGGCGGCCCGCACCGCGGCGAACGACGTCGGGGAGCACTCGCCGATCCACTCCAGGGCCACCGGCAGGCCGGCCGCGCGCTGCCGCTCCGCCACGGCGCGTACGTCGGCGGCGGTCACCGTCTCGCCGGGCCGTGGGCGGGCCGGGTACGGCCAGGCCGGACTGCCGACCGGCACGTCGATCGCGCCGACGGACTCGATGCGGGCGTCAGGCCGCGCTGCTGCGGCGAAGTACCGCTCGATGCACTCGAGCAGCCCGGGCGACGTGGGCACATCGGCACCCTAGACGGGGAGCGCCCGCGGGGCGGGCCGTCGGCCGCCGGCGACCCCCGGGCGGGTGACATGCCGGGCGGACGGCACGATGGGCACCGTGACGGCAGGGACACGCCCCCAGGTCTCGCCCTACGCGGTCTTCGACCGCGACTCGTGGCGAGCGCTCGCCGCGGGGACGGCGCTGCCCCTCGACGAGGCCGAGCTGGGGGCGCTGACCACCCTCGGCGACCCCATGGACCTCGACGAGGTCGCCACCGTCTACCTGCCGCTGGCCGGCCTGCTGCGCCTGCACGTGGAGGCCAGCCGCGGGCTGTGGGCCGCGCGCAGCGAGTTCCTCGGCGACGCGACCGAGAAGGTGCCCTACGTCATCGCCGTCGCCGGCAGCGTCGCCGTCGGGAAGAGCACCACCTCCCGGCTGCTGCAGACACTGCTCGCCGCCGGCCCGGGTGCGCCCCGCGTCGACCTGGTCACCACCGACGGGTTCCTGCTGCCCAACGCGGCGCTGGAGGCCCGCGGGCTGCTGGGCCGCAAGGGCTTCCCGGAGTCCTACGACCGGCGGGCCCTGGTGCGCTTCCTGGCCGACGTGAAGTCCGGGCGCGAGGAGGTCAGCGCCCCGCTGTACGACCACCAGGCCTACGACGTCGTCCCGGGGGCCCGGCAGCTGGTGGACCGGCCCGACATCCTCGTGCTCGAGGGGCTCAACGTGCTGCAGGCCGGCCGCCGGGCCGACGGCAGCGCGCCGGAGGTGTTCCTGTCGGACTTCTTCGACTACTCCGTCTACGTCGACGCCGCCGAGGCCGACATCCGGCGGTGGTACGTCGACCGGTTCCTGGCGCTGCGCCGGACGGCGTTCCAGGACACCGGCGCGTACTTCCACCGCTTCGCCGACCTCACCGACGACCAGGCCAGCGAGACCGCGCTGGGCATCTGGGCGGCGGTCAACGGCCCCAACCTGCGGAGCAACATCGCACCCACTCGCTCGCGCGCCCGCCTGGTGCTGCAGAAGGCCGCCGACCACCAGGTGCGGCGGGTCCTGGTCCGCAAGATCTGACGCGCCGGGGCGCGGGTCGGTCATGGCGAACCATGACGACCCGATGGGGTGAGGTGGTGAGTTTCGTCACCTGACACCGCGCACGGGGTGGCGCACACTCGGTACGCGTTCGTGATCGGACGCGCACCCTCAGTGAAATTCCCCGCACCGGGGCCGATCGGAGAGATCCCGATGTGTTCTCACGTAACCCCCTGCCCTGACCCCGCCAGCGACCTGCGCGACCTCGCGGCCGTGGTCACCAGCCACCCCGAGCAGGGCTGGAGCCTGCTGTGCAACGGCGTCGTCCTGTTCGACGACGACGGCGAGCTGCTGCCCGACGGCCGCGTCGTCGCCCACCACCGCGCCTGGCAGGTGCCGGAGCTCGCCGGCCGCTGAGGCGGTTCCTCACCTGTCACGGCGGTGGCTCCTCACGACCGAGGTGCCGAAGTGTTGGGGATAACGGTTGCGTCACACGCCGACGCGGGCGGTTCCGGCGCCGGCCGCAGGGCCGGCGCCGGACGGTGTCCGGCGGTGTCAGGCCTGGGCGCCGGCCGGCACGGCGTCGGCCGCGGTGCCGAGGTCGTCGGGTGACCCCTCGGCCCGGCCGGGCTGCCGGGCGGACCCGCCGGGGGCCGGCTCCGGCTCGGCGAACGCCTCCGGCGGCGGGCAGGAGCACACCAGGTTGCGGTCGCCGTAGGCCTGGTCGATGCGCCGCACGGGGCTGAGGTACCCCCGGCCGCGCAGCCCGGGCACCGGGTACACCGCGACCTCCCGCGGATACGGCCGACCCCACTCCCCCGCCACCATCGCCAGCGTGTGCGGGGCGTTGCGCAGCGGGTTGTCGGTCCGGTCGTACCCGCCGGTGGCCACCTTCTCGATCTCGCCGCGGATGGCGACCAGCGCGTCGACGAACCGGTCCAGCTCGGCCTTGTCCTCGCTCTCGGTCGGCTCGACCATCAGCGTCCCGGCGACCGGGAAGCTCATCGTCGGGGCGTGGAACCCGAAGTCGACCAGCCGCTTGGCGATGTCGTCGTTCGTGATCCCGGTGGCTCTGGTCAGCGGCCGGATGTCGAGGATGCACTCGTGGGCGACGAGCCCGTTCGCGCCCGCGTAGAGCACCGGGTAGTGCTCGCGCAGCCGCGCGGCGACGTAGTTGGCGGCGAGGACGGCGTGCTCGGTGGCCCGCGTCAGGCCGTCGGGACCCATCAGCCGGAGGTAGGCCCAGGAGATCGGCAGGATCCCGGCCGACCCCCACGGCGCCGCCGACACCGCCGGCCCGGACGTGCCGGTGTCCACCACCGGGTGCCCGGGGAGGAACGGCACGAGGTGCTCGCGGACGCCGATCGGACCGACGCCGGGCCCGCCGCCGCCGTGCGGGATGCAGAACGTCTTGTGCAGGTTGAGGTGGCTGACGTCGGAGCCGAACCGGCCCGGCCGGGCCACGCCGACCATCGCGTTGAGGTTGGCGCCGTCGACGTAGACCTGACCGCCGGCGTCGTGCACCGCCGCGCAGATCTCCTCGATGGCGGCCTCGAACACCCCGTGCGTCGACGGGTAGGTGATCATCAGCGCGGCCAGCCGGTCGGCGTGCTGCTCGGTCTTGGCGTGCAGGTCGGCGACGTCGACGTTCCCGGCCTCGTCGCAGGCCACGACCACCACGCGCATGCCGGCCATCACCGCGCTCGCCGCGTTGGTGCCGTGCGCCGAGGACGGGATCAGGCAGACGTCGCGGTGCGCCTCACCGCGGGAGCGGTGGTAACCCCGGATGGCCAGCAGGCCGGCGAACTCGCCCTGGGAGCCGGCGTTGGGCTGCACGCTGACCGCGGCGTAGCCGGTGATCTCGGCCAGCGCGGTGCACAGCTCGTCGATCAGCCGCCGGTAGCCGCGGGCCTGCTCGGCGGGGGCGAACGGGTGCAGATGGGCGAAGCCCGGCCAGGTGATCGCGGCCATCTCCACCGCGGAGTTCAGCTTCATCGTGCAGGAGCCCAGCGGGATCATCGTGCGGTCCAGCGCGAGGTCCTTGTCCGCCAGCGACCGCAGGTAGCGCATGAGGGCGGTCTCCGACCGGTGCGCGGAGAACACCGGGTGCGTGAGGAACGGCGTGCGCCGGCGCAGTTCCGGGGGCAGGGCTCCGTCGTCGCCGGCGCCGTCGAGCGCCGCGTCGTCGGCCGGGACGCCGAAGGCCGCCGCGACCGCCCGCAGCGTGCCGGGCGTCGTCGTCTCGTCGCAGGCGACACCGACGGTGTCGGCGTCCACCAGCCGCAGGTTGATCCGCCGCTGCGCCGCGGCGGCCACCACGTCGGCGGCCCGGCCGGGCACCGAGGCGAGCACGGTGTCGAAGAACCGGTCGTGGACGACGTCCACGCCGCCGGCCCGCAGCCATCCGGCCAGGGCCTGCGCGCTGCGGTGCACGCGGGCCGCGATCGCGGTCAGCCCCTCGGCGCCGTGGTAGACGGCGTACGCGCCGGCCATCACGGCGAGCAGCACCTGGGCGGTGCAGATGTTGCTGGTCGCCTTCTCCCGGCGGATGTGCTGCTCGCGGGTCTGCAGCGCCAGCCGGTAGGCGACGTCGCCGTCGGCGTCCACCGAGACGCCGACCAGCCGGCCCGGCAGCTGGCGGGCCAGGCCCTCGCGCACCGACAGGTACCCGGCGTGCGGGCCGCCGTAGCCCAGGGGGACGCCGAACCGCTGGCTGCTGCCGCAGGCGACGTCGGCCCCCCACTCCCCCGGCGCCTCCAGCAGGGTCAGCGCCAGCAGGTCGGCGGCGACGACGACCGCCGCACCCGCCTCGTGCGCGGCGGCGGCCAGCGCCCGGTGGTCGCGGACCGCTCCGCTGGCCCCCGGGTAGGACAGCAGGACGCCGAAGGCGCCGGCCTCGGGCAGGTCGGCGGGCCAGCCGCCGGACAGGTCGGTGACGTGCAGTCCGATGCCGAGCGGCTCGGCGCGGGTCTCCAGGACGGCGAGGGTCTGCGGCAGCGTGTCCGCGTCGACGACGAAGACGGCGTCGGCCTTCGCGCGCCCGGCCCGGCGGACGAGGGTCATCGCCTCGGCCGCCGCGGTCGCCTCGTCGAGCATCGACGCGCCGGCCACCGGCAGCCCGGTCAGGTCGGCGATCATCGTCTGGAAGTTGATCAGCGCCTCGAGCCGGCCCTGGCTGATCTCGGGCTGGTACGGGGTGTAGGCGGTGTACCAGGCGGGGTTCTCCAGGACCGTCCGCTGGATGACCGCCGGGGTGACGGTGCCGGAGTACCCGAGCCCGATCATCGAGGTGTAGACGTCGTTGGCCTCGGCGCGCTCCCGCAACAGCCGCAGCACCGTGGCCTCGTCCGCGGCGGCGGGGAGGTCGAGCGGCGCCCGGTCGTGGACCCCCTCGGGCACGCACGCATCGACCAGTGACTGCAGCGAGGTGTGGCCGACCGCGGCGAGCATCTGCTCGGTCTCGGCCGCGCGCGGGCCGATGTGCCGGTGCGCGAAGGACCCCGACGGGTCCAGCGCGGAGAGTGCGGGCAGGGGCTCAGGAGCACGGTCCGCCATTACGTCGACGCTACCAGCGAGGCGTCGTGACGACCGGGAGCCCGGAGAGTCCCCCGAGGGGTGGAGAGGGCTCAGACGGCGGCGCGGCGGCGACGGCGCATCGCGAGCTCGTCGTCGGCGGGGTGCAGCGTGCCGCCGTCGATCCGCTCGGCCGGCAGCTCGGCGAGCTCACCGGAGAGCTCGCGCAGCGCGCCGGAGACGGCGATGCCGAAGACGCCCTGCCCGCCGGCCAGCAGGTCGACGACCTCCTCGGCGGAGGTGCACTCGTACACCGTGGCGCCGTCGGAGAACAGGGTGACGTTGGCGAGGTCCTTGATGCCGCGGTTGCGCAGGTGGTCGACGGCCTTGCGGATGTTCTGCAGGGAGACCCCGGTGTCCAGCAGCCGCTTGACGACCTTCAGCACGAGGATGTCGCGGAAGGAGTACAGCCGCTGCGTGCCCGACCCGGTGGCGCTGCGCACCGACGGGGCGACCAGGCCGGTACGGGCCCAGTAGTCCAGCTGGCGGTAGGTGATGCCGGCAGCGCTGCACGCCGTCGGGCCGCGGTACCCGACCTGGTCGGTGTCGACCTCGTCGTAGGACGGTGCCCCCACGGCGGCGTCGCTGAAGAGCTGACCCTGGGAGCCGTTGCTCTGGTCGCTCACGTCAGCGTCCTCCTCTGCGTCCCGCAGCACCTCACCGCGGGAACCCCGGCGCACGCGCCCCACGACGAGAGTCCCAGGTGTCACACCGGTGTTGTTCGCCGACCGTAAGCCGGGCCATGGGGTCGGTCAACTGAGGGGGGCGGCGTGTCGCCGCACTCATCCTTCCGAGGGGTATCGGCAGGTACAGCGACGGAGTTGAGCCGACACGGGATCGTTTTTCCGGAGCACGGGTGGACGGCGGCCCGCTCAGGGGTTCCCGCCGGAGCCGGAGCCGGCGCCGAAGTCCTCCGGGGAGATCTGGTCGAGGAACTCGCGGAACTTCTCGACCTCGTCCTCCTGCTCGTCGGGGATCTCGATGCCGACCTCGTCGAGCAGGTCCTCGGCCCCGAAGATGGGCGCCCCGGTGCGGACGGCGAGGGCGACGGCGTCCGACGGCCGGGCGCTGACCACCCGGTCGTCCCCGAACACCAGCTCGGCGATGTAGATGCCGTCGCGCATCTCGGTGATGTTGACCGCCTCCAGCGTCGCCCCCAGGGCGCGCACCACCTCGCGCAGCAGGTCGTGGGTCATCGGCCGGGCCGGCCGCACCCCCTGCTGCTCGAAGGCGATCGCGGCGGCCTCGACCGCGCCGATCCAGATGGGCAGGTACCGCTCGCCCTGCGTCTCCTTGAGCAGCAGGATCGGCTGGTTCCCGGGCAGCTCGACCCGGACCCCGACGACTCTGAGTTCCTGCACGGTGGGGCTCCCTCAGCTGCGGCCCGGGTGGGCGGTGGATCGGTTCTGGCGGCTGGTGGACGGGTCGGCGTGCCGGGTCCTGAACGACGGAACCCGACGGACCAACGGTACGCCGGACTCAGGGGCGCAGGAGATCCCGGAGGCGCGCCTCCAGCAACGCGCCGTGCAGCTGCGCGGAGAGGGTGACCAGCTCCCGCAGCTTCTCCGTGGCGCGGGTCCGCGCCTCCTCCGACCGGGCCCGGAGCACCGGCGCCACCAGCTGCTCCACCAGCCCGGCCTCCCGCTCGGCGCCGTTCTGGTAGACCCGCAGGTGCCGCGGCTCGATGCCGTGCCGGGCCAGGCCGGCGGCGGCCCGGGCGATCGGCAGGTCGGCCGCCGAGTGCCGGCCCTCGGCGTCGGGGGCCAGCAGGCCGAACTGCACGCAGACGGCGAGCTGGTCGCCCTCCAGCCCGGCCGCCGCGGCGAACTGCTCGGGCGGCAGCGTCCCGGCGTCCGGCTCCCCCACCGGGGCCGCCGGCGCCGGCTCCGCCGCCGCGGGCGGCGACCCGGGCAGCGGCTCGCCCCGGTCCAGCGCGTCGAGCTGGTCCTTGATGACCTTGAGCGGCAGGTAGTGGTCGCGCTGGGCGCCCAGCACGTACCGCAGCCGGGCCACGTCGGCCGAGGAGAACTTCCGGTACCCGGACGCGGTGCGCTGCGGGTGGACGAGGTCCTCGGACTCGAGGTAGCGGATCTTGCTGATCGTCACGTCGGGGAAGTCGTCGCGGAGGACGGTCAGCACCTCGCCGATGGTCAGGCGAGGGGTGTGCTGGTCGTCGGCGTCCCCGAACGCGCTCGCGCGCGAGGGCACCGCGGTCACGCCGCCGACGGCACCGGAGACGACACCCGGCCCGCGGTCCTCACGAGCGAGGAGCGGGCTCGCCCGTGCGCGGACCGGTCAGGTACACGAGACGGAACTTGCCGATCTGCACCTCGTCGCCCCCGGCCAGCGTCGCGACGTCCACCGGCTCCCGGTTGACGTAGGTGCCGTTGAGGCTGCCGACGTCGTGCACCGAGAAGCCGCCGCCCTCGCGGTGGAACTCCACGTGCCGGCGGCTGACGGTGACGTCGTCGAGGAAGATGTCGCTGTCGGGGTGCCGGCCGGCGGTGGTCACGTCCTGGTCGAGCAGGAAGCGGCTGCCGGCGTTGGGCCCGCGCTTGACCACGAGCAGCGCCGAGCCCGCCGGGAGGGACTCCACCGCGCCGGCGTGCGCCTCGGTCTCGGTCACCTCGGGGGTCTCGGCGGAGTCCTCGCCGCCCACCTTGGGGATGACGCTGGTGGACTCGCCGATGCGCTCCTGGGACAGCGCCGCGCCGCACTGCGCGCAGAAGCGACTGCCCTCGGGGTTGTTGTGGCCACAGCGAGTGCAGTGCACGTCTGTCTCCTCCGGTGCAGGGGTGGCACCGCCGCGGACCTGGGATGTGGCCGCGGGCGGCCGGCGGACGACGGACCGGGTGGTCCGTCGCGGGTCGGTCGCCGTGTGGGTCACGGCGGGCCGTGGTCATGGAACCAGCGGCCGACCCGAGGGTCAACCGCGTGTCCAGGGTGAGGCCGACGGCGCCCGCGCGGGCGCCGGGGGTGCCTCGCCCCAGGTCAGCATAGTGATCGCCGGGAGGCCCCAGCGGGGTCAGGTGGCGTCGACGAGGGCCTGGTAGGCGGCGGCGTCCAGCAGCCCCTGGACCTGGTCCCCGGCGTCGCCGGGAACGCTGATCTCGACCAGCCAGCCGGCCCCGTAGGGGTCGGCGTTGATGGTCTCGGGGGCGTCGGTCAGCGCCTCGTTCACCGCGGCGACCACGCCCGCGACCGGCGAGTACACGTCGGAGACCGACTTGGTCGACTCCACCTCGCCGATCGGGTTGCCGGGCACCACCTCGGCGCCGACCTCGGGCAGCTGCACGAAGACGATGTCGCCGAGGGCGTCCTGGGCGTGGTCGGTGATGCCCACCCGGACGACGGTCGCCGCGCCCTCACCGCCCTGGACCATGGCCCACTCGTGCTGCTCGGTGTAGCGGCGGTCATCGGGCGTGGACATGCGGCGTCGTCTCCAGTCGGGGGTCGGGAGGGGGCGGGGCCGGCGGGTCAGCCGCCGGGCTCGGGCTGAGCGTATTGAGGCTCGTCCAGCGGCCGCAACGCGTCGACGACGACGCGCTCGGACTGCACGATCTGCACGGTGCCGCCCTGCCGGCCGACCCGGTCGACCACGCCGCCGGGGATGTTCATCGCGGTCTGCAGGTCCTGCGGCGACCCGATGACCTCGATCTCGTAGGGGCTGCTCACCGGTGTCCCGTCGATGCGCAGGGAGCCCGGCTCCCCGGTGACGGCCGAGGAGACGCCGATGCGGACCTCGTCGATCTGCATGGTCTCCGCGCCCGCCCCCCGCAGCTCCTGGACGGCGTCGAGGAGGTCGGCCACCCGCACCCGGCCCTCCGGGTCCAGGACCGTCATGACCAGCCCCGGGCCCTCCGCGGCGACGGTGCCGTTGAGGATGCCCAGCGCCTCGGCGCGGTCCCGGGCCGCCTGCAGCGCCGTCTCGGACTGGCTGTCGGAGCTGGTGAGGTCGCGCAGCTCGGCGCGCTGCTCGGCGATCTGGGTGCGCAGCCGGTCCTCGCGGGCGTCGAGCTCGTCGAGGATCTGGACGAGGTCCTCCTCCCGCGCCCCGGCCAGGCTCTCCTCGGTGCCGGTGGTGCGGACCTGGACGGCGAACGCGAAGCCGAGCAGCAGGGTGAGCACGCCGACGAGCAGCGCGGCGCGCGGGTCCCGCCGGCGCCGGGCGGCGGTGGCCGGCGGCGCCGGGGTCTCCGCCGGGGCCTCCTCGGGGGTCGGTTCGGGGGTCGGTTCGGCCGGCGCCGGCCCGGCGGCCGCCGCCGGCTCCTCCACCGCCTCCGGGGCGGCCGCGGTCACGGGCTCCCCGGGCTGCTCGCCGGTGCCCGGCACCGGGCGCTCGTCCCCGCTCATGCCCGGAACACGTGCCGCCGGATGGCGGCGGCGTTGCCGAAGATGCGGATGCCGAGCACGACGACGACCGCCGTCGACAGCTGCGCGCCCACGCCGAGCTGGTCGCCGAGGAAGACGATGAGCGCCGCGACGACCACGTTGGACACGAAGGAGATGACGAACACCTTCGCGTCGAAGATGCCGTCCAGCCGCGCCCGGGCCCCGCCGAAGACCGCGTCGAGCGCGGCGACGACGGCGATCGGCAGGTAGGGCTGCAGCCACAGCGGCACGCTCGGGTCGAAGAACAGCCCGAGGGCGACGCCGACGGCCAGGCCGATGATCGGGATCACGGGTCAGTCCCCCGGGACGGTGTCGGGGGCCGGCGCGGCCGGCTCCTCGGACACCGGTGCGGCGGATCGGAGCTCCATGGAACTCCCGGCGGGAAGGGACAGCTCGTCCTCCTGGGCGAACTCGAAACGCAGTCCGAAGGACTCGGAGATCAGGGCGAGGGCGTTGACCTCGGAGCTGGCCAGGAACCGCGACCGCAGGGTGTCCGGGTCGCCGATCGCGCTGACCAGGTAGGGGTTGGTGACCGGCCGGAAGTCGACCAGCACGGCCTCGCCGGCGAACCGGATGGCCGTCGTCGGCCCCAGGCGCTGGCCGTTGATCGACACCGCCTCGGCGCCGGCGGCCCACAGGGCGTTGACCACCAGCTGCAGGTCCCCGTCGGCGACCCGCCCGCGGGGGTCCTCCTCCCCTCCCCCGCCGACCGGGTCGGCGTCGGCGTCGGGCTCGGCGTTGGCGAGGGTGACCAGCAGGCCGGGGCCGCTGACCGGGACGGCGGCGGCGGCCCGCTCCGCGGCCTCCACCTCGGCGCGGGCCTGCAGGCCGACGGCCGAGGCCGCCAGCGCGTCGTCCCGCGCGGCGGTGACGTCGGCGCGCAGCTGCTCGAGCTCGGCGGCCAGGGTGTCGGTGGTCCCCGACTCCAGCTGGATGTCGGCGACCAGCGCGGCCCGGACCTCCTCGCGGCCCTGCTCCCCGCCGGCGGCCTGGTCGTAGGTGACGGCGGCGAGGACCCCGGCCACGGCCATGGTCACCGCGACCGCCACCTGCCCCCACCGGCGGCGGGCCGGCGACGCGACCGTGCCGGCCGCCGCGCGGGCTCCGGCGGCGCGCGCGTAGGCCGGGTCGAGGGTCTCGGCCAGCACCTGGTCGAGCAGTGAGGCGCCCATCGAGCGCGGCCCCCCGCCGCGCTGCAGGGTGCTCGTCACGGCCCGGCCCCGGCGCGGTCGGCGCGGTCGGCGCGCAGGATGCCCACCACCTGGACGACGTAGAGGACCCCGGCGAGGACGTAGAGCACCCCGCCCCAGATGGTCAGCGCCCAGGCGACCGGCTGCGCGACGGCGACCAGCGGGCCCTCGCCGTCGGCGATGAGCAGCAGCGGGAAGGCGTACAGCAGGATGAAGGTGGCCGCCTTGCCCAGGTAGTGCACCTGCAGCGGCGGGTAGCCGTGCCGGCCGAGCACCAGCAGGGCCACGCCCAGCACCAGCTCGCGGCCGAGCAGGACGGCGACCACCCACAGCGGGACGACGTCGCGCAGCACGAAGGCGATGAGGGTGGCGACGATGTAGAGCCGGTCGGCCGCCGGGTCCAGCAGCGCGCCCAGCCGGCTGGACTGCCCCAGCACCCGGGCCAGCTTGCCGTCGGCCCAGTCGGTGATGCCGGAGACCATGAGCACCACGACGGCCCAGCCGTCGGCCTCGGGTCCGAGCAGCAGCCAGAGGAACAGCGGGACGCCGAGCAGCCGGAGCACCGACAGCGCGTTGGGGATCGTCCAGACGCGGTCGGGCAGCGCGTTGCGGTCGCTGAGCACCGGCTCGCCGGGGACCGTCCCCTCGGCGGGACGGACGCGGGCAGCCGCCGACGGCCCGTTGGACGACGTCACGAAACCTCCAGCCCGCTGCACACCGCCCACGAGGCTAGTGTCCCGGGCCGACACTCCCCCGGGCGGCGCACCGGGCACCGCTCCCGGCCCCGCCCCGCTGCCCGGGCGGGGCCGGGAGCGGTCAGGGGGCGCGCGGCGGCCCGCCTCTCCGCCCCGGCCCGCCGGTCATGCCGGGACGGCGGCCAGCGAGGCCGGCGCCGGTTCGTAGCCCAGGGGCCGGCGGGTGAAGCTGCCGGTGCCGTGGGAGACCGAGCGCAGCGCCCCGGCGTAGGTGAGCAGCTCCACCTCGGGCACCTCGGCGCGGACCGTCGTCCGGTCACGGTCGGGGTCGGCGTCGCTGCCGGTGACCCGCGCGCGGCGGCCGGACAGGTCGCTCATGACCGCGCCGACGTAGTCGCCGGGCACGCCCACCTCGACCTCGCACCACGGCTCGAGGACCCGCGTGCCGGCGGCGGCCACGGCCTCCCGCAGCGCGAGGGCCCCGGCCGCCTGGAAGGCGGCGTCGGAGGAGTCCACGGAGTGCGCCTTGCCGTCGACGAGGGTGAGGTGGACGTCGACGATCGGCCGGTCGCCGGTGACGCCGCGCTCGGCCTGCGTGCGGATGCCCTTCTCCACGCTGCCGTGGAACTGGCTGGGCACCGTGCCGCCGACGATCTTCTGCTGGAAGACGACGCCCGACCCCGGCGGCCCGGGCTCGGCCTCGACCACGACGATCGCGTACTGGCCGTGCCCGCCGGACTGCTTGACGTGCCGCCCGGTGACCCGGGCCGGCCCGGCGAGGGTCTCGACCATCGGCACCCGGACCGGCACGGTCGCCACGGTCACCCCGTGCCGGACCCGCAGCCGCTCCAGCAGCACCTCGGCATGCGCCTCGCCCACGCACCACAGCAGCAGCTGCCCGGTGTCCGGCCGGCGCTCCAGCCGCACCGTCGGGTCCTCGGCGACCAGCCGGGTCAGCGCGGTGGCCAGCCGGTCCTCGTCCGACCGGGACGCCGCCTCCAGCGCGACCGGCAGCTGGGGAGTGGGCAGGTCCCAGGGCGGGACCAGGCGCGGGTCCTCCGTCGAGGACAGGGTGTCGCCGGTCTCGGCGGAGGTGAGCCGGGCGACGGCGCAGATGTCGCCGGCCGGGCAGGCGGCCACCGTGCGCAGCGTCGAGCCCAGCGGCGAGGACACCGCCCCGATCCGCTCGTCGACGTCGTGGTCGGGGTGACCCCGGTCGGCCATGCCGTGCCCGGAGACGTGGATCGGGGTGTCGGGGCGCAGGGTGCCGGAGAAGACCCGCACCAGGGAGACCCGGCCGAGGTAGGGGTCGGTGGTCGTCTTGACCACCTCGGCCACGAGCGGGCCGTCGGGGTCGCAGGACAGCGCGGGCGCGGGCTTGCCGTCGGGCCGGGTGTCCGGCGGGCAGCCGTGCTCCAGGGGGCTCGGGAACGCGGAGACGAGCAGGTCGAGCAGTTCGGGGACGCCGACGCCGGTGAGCGGTGCGGCGCACAGGATGGGGTGGAAGTGGCCGCGGGCCACCGCGGTCTCCAGGTCCGAGACCAGGTCCGCGACGGCCAGCTCCTCGCCGCCGAGGTAGCGGTCCATGAGGGTCTCGTCCTCGCTCTCGGCGATGATCCCCTCGATGAGCTCGGCGCGGAGGCGGTCGCTCTCGGGCAGCTCCACGTGCGGCTCCAGCAGGGAGACCAGCCCGGTCACGCCGCCATCGGCACCCCGCTGCAGCAGGTGCAGCGGGAAGACCCCCTCCCCGAGCATGGTGCGGCAGGCCCGCACCGCGTCGTCGACGTCGGCGCGCGGGCGGTCCAGCTGGGTGATGACGACGGCGCGCGGCATGCCGACGGCGGCGCACTCCTCCCAGAGCTGCACGGTCGTGGCGTCGACGCCGTTGACGGCGGAGACGACGAAGAGGGCGGCGTCGGCGGCGCGCAGCCCGGCGCGCAGCTCACCCACGAAGTCCGGCGACCCCGGGGTGTCCAGGAGCGTCAGCCGGTGATCGGCGTACTCGACGGTGGCCACGCCCAGCGACACCGACCGCTGCTGGCGGACCTCCACCTCCTCGCTGTCCAGGCACGTGGTGCCGTCCTCGACGCGGCCGGCGCGGGGCAGCGCCCCGGCGGCGACCAGCAGCGCCTCGGCGAGGGTGGTCTTGCCTGCGCCCGCGTGGCCCACCAGGGCCACGTTGCGGACTTTGTCGGCCGGTCGCGGCGCGGGCGCCGGCCCGTTGTCCTTGGGCACGCCGCCGCCTCAGCCGTTCGCCGGCTCGGGGAGGACGGTGCACGAGCCACCCGGGAAGAAGGTCCCGGTGTGCCCGTCGGACTCCCAGCGGACGACGTAGGGCGGAGCACCTCCCTCCCCGCGGACCTCGAGCACCTGCCCGGTCCGTTCCGGCTCTCCCTGGTGGGTGGAGTGGACGACGATCCTGTCCCCGACTCGTGCTTGCACGGCGGCCTCCCGGCGCGTTCCAGGTCTGTGGTGTGAGTCACAGCCTGCCCGCGGGGCGGGGACCGATCAAGGGCCCCCGGCCCGCGCCGGTGTGGCAGCGCGGTTGCCGCTCCCGGTGTCGTCGGGCTCCGGTTCGGCGTCGGGCTCGGCGACGGTGGCGCCGGGCAGCCGCACGGTGACGACCGTCCGGCCGGGCGCGCTGGCGACGCCGACGGTGCCGTCGTGGCCGGACACGACCGCCTGCACGATGGCCAGCCCCAGGCCGGTGCTGCCGTTGCGCCGGGACCGCGAGGAGTCCGCCCGGGCGAAGCGCTCGAAGACCTCGCCGAGCAGGTCGGCGGGGATGCCGGGGCCGTCGTCGGCCACCTCGACCACGGCCCGGCCGTCGTCGACGCGCAGCCGGGTGGTCGCCGTCGTCCCCTCGGGCGTGTGCGTCCGGATGTTGGCCAGCAGGTTGGCCAGCACCTGGTGCAGCCGGGCGCCGTCGCCGGGGACGAGCACGGCGGCGCTGGGCAGGTCCACCCGCCAGCGGTGCGAGGGGCCGGCGGCGTGCGCGTCGCTGACCACGTCCATGACCAGCGCGGTGAGGTCGACGGTGCCGGGGACCAGTTCCCGGCCGGCGTCGAGGCGGGCCAGCAGGAGGAGGTCGTCGACCAGGCCGGACATCCGCAGCGCCTCGGCCTCGACCCGGCGCAGGGACGAGTCGGCGTCGTCGGGGAGCCCGCCGCGCCGGCGCACCAGCTCGGTGTACCCGCGGATGGAGGTGACCGGGGTGCGCAGCTCGTGGCTGGCGTCGGCGACGAACTGGCGCAGCCGGGTCTCCGACGCCTGCCGGGCCGCCATCGAGGTCTCGACGTGGTCGAGCAGCCGGTTGAGGGCGGCGCCGACGCGGCCCACCTCGGTGTGCCGGTCGGTCTCGGCCGCCGGGACGCGCTCGGCCAGCCGGACCTCCCCGCTGGACAGCGGCACCTCCGCCACCCGGTCGGCGGTGACCGCCACCCGCTGCAGGGGGCGCAGGGTCCGCCCGATGACCAGCGCGGCGGCGCCGCCCGCGGCCAGCAGCCCGAGCAGCCCGGCGGCGACCTCGACCGCGACGACGCGGAGCAGCGCGGTCCGGACCGACGCGAGCGGCAGGCCGGTGACGATGACCTCGCCGTCGCCGGCCGGCGTGGCGACCAGCCGGTAGGCCCCCAGCGCGCCGAGGTCGACGGTGCGCGGCGCGCCGTCGGCGACGACGCCGGCGAGGGCGTCCGCCTGGCGGGCGGTCAGCTCCTCGCGCTGGCCCCGGGCGCCGATGACCGCGGCCTCGGTGACGACGCCGTCCGCCACCCGCGCCCCGAGGGTCCCGTCCCCCTGACCGGGGGCGAGCAGGAAGTCCGGCCCGACGCCGTCACCGACGTCGCCCCCCGGCGCCTCGTCGGCCCGGGTGGAGCGGTCGACCGCCGCGGCCAGCCGGGCGTCGACCTGACCGATGAGCTCGCTGCGCAGCGCCGCCGTGGCACCCGCCCCCACGACGGCGAGGACGACGACCAGCGGCACGAGGAAGGCCCACAGCAGGCGGGTGCGCAGCGACAGTCGTCGCGGAGTGGACAGGCCCCCACGGTCGACGACGGTCCTCCCGGCCGGCTGGACGCCGGCAGGGAGCTCCCTGTCCGCGGGGGTGTCGCCGCTCACAGGGAGCGGGTGCAGACTGCCCGCCTCACCGCGTCCCACCACCGGGAGGAGCAGTCCATGACCACCATCGCCGACGAGAGCAGCCCGGCGCCGTCCGGACCCCCGAGCGAGCCGCGGCTGCGCGCCTCGGACGAGGAGCGGCTGACCACCGTGCAGGAGCTGCAGGACGCGGTCGGCCGCGGCCTGCTCACCCCCGACGAGTGCAGCGACCGGATGGCGGCCGCCTTCGCCGCGGTGCACCGGGCAGAGCTCGCCCCGCTGACCGCGGACCTCCCCGCGGTGGCCGAGGACATCACCGCGCCGGGGTGGGCGACCCTGGGGCTGCTGGCGGTGGAGCAGCTGCGGAGCTCGCTGTGCCGCCCGGCCACCGACCGGCTGCACCCCACCCGGGTCGCGGTCGCGCTGGCGGTCGCCCTGCTGCTGGTGGTCGCCGTCGCCTCGCTGGCGGTGGACGTCCTGTTCGACGGCGGGGGCCGGTTCGGGGACGACTGACCCGGCGCCGTCCCCGGGCCGCTCCGGCGAGCAGCCGGAGTGGCCCGGGGACAGACTCCCCGCGTGCAGCAGACCGACCGGGGACCAGCGGCCGCGGTGCCGGACGGGCTGTCCCAGCGGGAGGCCGAGGTCCGGCGCCGGCGCGGGGAGGGCAACGTCGCCGTCAGCGCGTCCTCGCGCAGCTACGCCCGCATCCTGCGCACCAACGTCTTCTCCTTCTACAACTCGATCCTGTTCGCCATCGGGGCGGCGCTGCTCGCGCTGGGCCGCTACAACGACGCGTTCATCAGCGTCGGCCTGGGCCTGCTCAACGCGGCCATCAGCGCCGTCCAGGAGATCCGGGCCAAGCGCAAGCTCGACCGGCTGCAGCTGCTGAACCGCGCCGTCGTCACGGTCGTGCGCGACGGCGCGGACGTGCCGCTGACCCCGGAGGAGGTGGTCCGCGGTGACGTGCTGCACGTGCGCCCCGGCGACCAGGTCGTCGTCGACGGGCCGGTGCTCGACGGCGGCCGCGTGGAGGTCGACGAGTCCCTGCTGACCGGCGAGTCCGAGCCGCTGGTCCGGGAGCCCGGCCAGGACCTGCTGTCGGGCAGCTTCTCCGTCGGCGGCGAGGGGTACCAGCTCGCGCGGGACGTCGGCGCGGAGAGCCACGCGGGCCGGCTCACCGCCGAGGCCCGCCGGGCGTCGACCGACACCACGCCGCTGCAGAGCCGGATCGAGTTCGTCGTCCGGCTGGTCATGCTGCTCGTGGCGCTGATGAGCGTGACGATCCTGCTGCAGGCCGCGCTCGAGGGGCTCCCGCTCGTGCGGGTGGTGCAGACGACCGCGGTGCTCTCCGGCCTGGTCCCCTACGGCCTGTTCTTCCTCGTGGCGGTCGCGTACACGGTCGGCGCGGCGAAGAGCGCGGGGCGGGGCGCGCTGGTCCAGCGGGTGAACGCCGTGGAGTCGGTGAGCAACATCGACGTGGTCTGCACGGACAAGACCGGCACGCTCACCACCGGCCGGCTCACGCTCGCGGAGGTCCTGCCGGTCGGGGCGCTGGAGGGTGCCGCGGCCGAGCGGCTGGTCGGCTCGATGGCGCGCAGCGCCGCGTCGCCGAACCTCACCGGTGCGGCCCTGGCCGCAGCACTCCCCGGGCAGCCGTGGCAGGTGCGGGAGGAGGTGCCCTTCTCGTCCTCGCTGCGGTGGAGCGGGCTGCGCACGGACGACGGCGTCGTGGTGCTGGGGGCGCCCGAGGCGCTCGCGCCGCAGCTGTCCGGCCCGCCGCTGACCGGCACGGTGAGCGGCCGGACCGCGCAGGGGTTGCGCGTCCTCGTCGTCGCCCGGGCCGCCGACCCCGGGGCGACGCTGCGCGACCCGGCCGGCCGGGCGCGGCTGCCGGCCCTGGACCCGGTCGCGGTGGTGTCCCTGGCCGACGAGCTGCGGCCGGACGTCACCGGGACGCTCGCGCGGCTCACCGGCGACGGCCTCGCGGTGAAGGTCGTGTCCGGCGACGACCCCCGGACGGTCGCCGCCCTCGCCCGGCGCGCGGGGCTCGACGGCGGCGAGCCGGTGTCCGGCGCCGACCTCGACGCGCTGAGCGACCCGGAGCTGGACCGGGTCACCGCCCGGGCCGGGGTGTTCGGCCGCGTCGCGCCGGAGCAGAAGGAGCGGCTGGTCGACTCGCTGCGCCGGCAGGGCCGCTACGTCGCGATGATCGGCGACGGCGTCAACGACGCCCGGGCGCTCAAGCGGGCGCAGGTCGGCGTGGCGATGACCAGCGGCAGCGCGGTGGCCCGCGACGTCGCCGACATCGTCCTGACCGAGGACTCGCTGGCCGCGCTGCTGCCGGCCCAGCACGAGGGCCGCCGGATCATCAACGGGATCAGCACGTCGATGCAGGTCTTCCTGGCCCGGGTCGGCACCCAGGGTCTGGTGATCCTCGCGGTGACCATGCTGGGGCTGGGGTTCCCCTACTCCCCCGCGCAGGTGGGGCTGACCCTCCTCACCGTCGGGATCCCGACGCTGTTCCTCACGGCCTGGGCCCGCCCGACGCGGCCCGACCCGCACCTGCTGGCCACCGTCGGCCGGTTCGTCGTCCCGGCGGCGGTGCTGACCGCGGCGGGGGGCGTGGCGGTGTACGCGCTGCTGTACACCGGCCTCATCGCGGCCGTCGCCGATCCCCGCTTCCCCGACTTCGCCCGCGCCGAGTTCGAGCAGTACACCGGCCTGTCCTCCGACGACGTCGGGTTCGCCGAGGCGGCGGCCACGCTGGGCGCGCAGACCGGGCTGTCCACCTTCGTGTCCTTCGCCGCCTTCGGGCTGATCCTCTTCCTCAAGCCGCCGAACAAGTTCTTCGCCTCCTGGACCCGTCCGGACGGCGACCGGCGCCCGGCCGTGCTCGTCGCCGTCCTCGTCGTGGCGTTCGGGGGCGGGCTGTTCGTCCCCTGGTTCACCGACTACTTCGGGCTCACCGACGCGGCGGAGCCGGTGTTCTTCGTGGTGCTGCCCGCCCTGGTCGTCTGGTTCGCCGTCCTGAGTGCGGCCTACCGGTTCCGGCTGCTCGACCGCGCCCTGGGACTGCCCGCGCCGCGCGCCGCCGGGCGCTGAGCCGGGCCGGCGCCGCGTCGCCCCCGGAGGCGACGGCGACCACGTTGGCGAGCACGACCACGGCGATCCCGATCCACTCGCGCAGCACCAGGTGCTGGCCCAGCAGCAGCAGGCCGGCCACGGCGGCCGCGACGGGGTGGACGCTCATGAACACCCCGAAGAACCGGGGGCGGACGAACCGCAGCGCGGCCAGGTCCAGCGCGTACGGCACCGCGGACGCCAGCACCCCGGCGGCGACGGCGGAGAGCAGCGGCGCCCCGGCCAGCCGGCCGTCGGCGGCCAGCACGACGACGACGGGCAGGTGGACGAGCGCGCACGCGGAGGTGGCCAGCGCCGGGGCCTGCAGCCCGGGCAGGCGCCGGCCGACGACGCGGTTGAGGACGATGTAGGCCGCCCAGCACGCGGCGGCGAGCAGGCCGGCGCCCACCCCGAGCAGGTCGCTGGACGGGCCGGGCAGGACCAGCACGTACACCCCGGCCGCCGCCGCGGCGGCGATCAGCAGGTCCCGCCGGGTGCGGGAGCCGGCGAGCGCCACCCCGAGCGGGCCGAGGAACTCCAGGGTCACCGCGAGCGCCAGGCCCACGCGGTCGACGGCGGTGTACAGCGACAGGTTCATCGCGCCGAACACCACCGCGAGCAGGAGCACCGGCCACCACTGGCGCCACGACATCCGCGTCACCGGCGGGCGGGCCACGGGCAGCAGCACCGCGGCCGCCACCCAGTGCCGCACCGCCACCACGCCGAGCGGGCCGACGGCGTCGAACGCGGAGGCGCCGATCGCCGCGCCGGTCTGGTTGCTCGTGGCGCTCACCGTCATCGTCGCCACGCCCCGCAGCGACCCGCCCGACCGCGCCCCGTGCTCCTCCACCCGACCGAGTGTCGGCACGGCCGGGCCGCGGGGGAAATGCCGATGTCGCGGCCATCGATACGCTGGGCGTATGGATGCCGAGCTGCGTCACCTGCGGACGCTGCTCGCCGTCGTCGACGAGGGCACCTTCACCGCCGCGGCCGCCGCCCTGCACACCTCCCAGGCGTCGGTGTCCCGCACCGTGGCGGCGCTCGAGCGGGCGCTCGGCGCGCGGGTGCTGCGGCGCACGACCCGGGAGCTGGCGCTGACGACCGTGGGGACGCGGGTCGTCGGCCACGCCCGCCGGGTGCTCGAGGAGGTCGCCGCCATGCAGCGGGCGGCCACCGAGGCGCGCGCCGACCTCCGGGTCGGCTACGCCTGGGCGGCGCTGGGCCGGCACACCACCGCCGTCCAGCGGCGCTGGTCGGACAGCCACCCGGGGTCCGCGCTGGTCTTCGTCCAGTCCAACACCCCCACCGCGGGCCTGACCGAGGGCGCGGTCGACGTCAGCGTGCTGCGCCGCCCGGTCCCCGACCCGCGGCTGCGCACCGCGCTGCTGGGCGAGGAGCGGCGCTACGCCGCGCTCGCCGCGGACGACGTGCTGGCCGGCCGCCGCAGCGTGCGGCTCGGCGACTTCGCCGGCCGCACGGTGGCCGTCGACGTCCGGACCGGGACGACGACCGACGAGCTGTGGCCGGGGCCGGGCGGCCCCGGTGCGGTGCGGACGGTCCGCGGGGTCGACGAGTGGCTGACCGTCATCGCCGCCGGCCAGGCGGTCGGCGTCACCGCCGAGGCGACGGCGCGTCAGCACCCCCGACCCGGCGTGGTCTACCGCCCCGTCCGGGACGCACCGCCGGTCGCGGTCCGGCTCGCGTGGTGGGCCGCCAGCCCCCCGGCCGAGCTGGAGCCGCTGCTCCAGCTCGTCCGCGAGCGGTACGCCGCCCCGGGCGGCCGCACCTCCTCCTGAGCGGCGGCCGGTCAGTCGTCCGAGCCGCCGGGCCGGTGACCACCGTGGGAGCCGAGGCCGGTGCTGTGCACCCGCTCGGGAATGCGCTCGGCCAGCTCGGCCAGCCGCTCGTCGGCCTGCTCCTGGGTGAGCCGGCCGTCCTCGACGGCCGCGGCGATGCGCGCCTGCGCCGCCTCGGTCAGCGCGGTGACGAGGGTGTCCACCGCCACGCCCCGGTCCTCGGCCACGGTCGCGAGGGTGGCGCCGTCGGCCTGCAGCGCGGTGCGCAGCTCGTCCTCGGTCAGGCCCAGCGCGGTGGCCGCCGTCCCGAGGTCCAGGCGGCCGCCGTGCCCTCCGCGCCCGCCGAGGCCGGCCTCGCTCAGCGTGGCGGCCGCCTCGTCGGCCTGCGCCTCGGTGAGCGAGCCGTCGGAGACCAGGCCGGACAGCGCGTCCCGGATCCGCTCGGCCGCCGACGCCGCCGCCGACCCGACGGTGTCGCTGTCGGCCAGCGCCGGCACGGCCACGGCCAGGCCGCCCAGTGCCAGCACACCGGCGGTCGTGGTGGTGATGATGAACGTCCTGCGCACGGGGGTCTCCTCGTCGTCGGCCGGGCTCTCCGGCGGTCGGGTCCCAGCGTCGGGGGCGCGCCTGTACCGGGCCTGTGTCCGGTCCGTGGCGTCCCTGTGGGTCCGGGTCAGTTGCCGGGCGGGGTCCCGCGGGGGTCAGGCGATCGCCGCACCCGGCAGCAGGGTCGCCTCGCCGCGGACCGTCGTGGTCGAGCCGTCGGACCGGACCACCAGGCCGGTCCGGCCGGGCCGGGTGCGCAGCCAGTCGGCGGCCTCCGGGCCCAGCGCGTAGGCCGCCGTGGCGTCGATGTCGGCGTCGGTCAGCGAGGGGGCGACGACGGTCACCGAGGCGACGCCGGACGGCGGCTCACCGGTCCGCGCGTCGACGACGTGCTGCCCGCGGTGGGCGCTGCCCGACGTCGCCACCGCTCCCGAGCGCACGGGCACGACGGCGACCAGCCGACGGGGGTCGCGCGGGTCCTCGATGCCGATCCGCCAGGGGGCGCCGTCGGGGTCGAGGGTGCGGCAGACCAGGTCGCCGCCGGCGGACAGGCAGAAGTCGGTCCCCGCCAGCGTGCGCAGCGGCTCCGCCGCCCGTTCGGCGGCCCAGCCCTTGACCACGCCGCTCGGGTCGAACACCTCCTCCCCCACTCCCCCGGCGCGGTACACGTCGAAGGCGCCGCGGGAGTCCCGCGTCGCGGCCGCGCCGAGGGCCAGCACCTCGGCCACCTCCGGCGGGCACTCGGCCAGGGTCAGCTCGCCCCGGCCGAGCCGGGAGACCACCGATCCGGACCGGTAGGTGCTGAAGACGGCGTCGGCGGCCCGCAGCACGGCCACGGCCTCGGTCCAGGCGGCGCGGCCCTCGGGGTCGGCGGCGTGCCGGCCGCGCAGCGCCAGGCTGATCGGCATGCCCATGACGTGCGCGACGTACCGGGTGACCGGCCGCGCGCTCGCCGGGCTCCCGGCTCCGCCTCGTCGAGGGCGCCCTGCAGCGCCTCGAGGTAGCCCTCGCTGGTGACGGTCGCCCCTCCGACCATGTCGACGTCGGCGCTCGGGGCTCTCCTGCCCGGCCGGCGTCGGCGGGACGGCCGGCGGCTCCCACCGGGAACCGCTGGTCGAGGTGTGCTCGTCGCTCACGGTGCTCCTTCTCTCGCTGTGGAGCACGACGGTGGCGGGAAGGACTGGGGACCAGCCGCGCGAATGCTGTACGTCTGCTGTGCGGGCCCGTGGTGGGGATCAGGTGCCGGCGTCGACCGCGGCGGTGTGCCCGGCGATCGCCTCGGCGAGCATGGGGACCACGGCGGCCGGCAGGGCGTGACCCAGGCCGGGCACGGTCACCAGCCGCGCCGACCCGATGACCGCGGCCAGGTGCGCGGCGTGCGGCGGCGGGTTGACCGGGTCCTCGGGTGCCTCGATCACCAGCGTCGGCACCCGGACGGCGGCCAGCTCGGCCCCGCGGTCGAGGCCGGACTGGTCGGCGAGGGCGTGCGCGACCGGGCTGCGCAGCGTGCCGCTGTGCGCGACGACCCGCTGCTCTAGGGTCCGGAACTCGGCGGGGTCGAACGGCAGGCCGGTCCCGTTCAGGAGCCGCCAGTGCTCGACCCGCCAGGCGAGCTCGGCCTCGGGGTCGCGGTCCTCGCCCATCGACGCCCAGTACTCGAGCAGCCAGGGTGAGGGGCCGGGCAGGTCGCTCTCCCCCGCGACGTCGGCCAGGCCGCTGCCCAGGGCGGAGGTGGCGAGCACGGTGGCGCTGCGCAGCCGGTCGGGGGAGTCGAGGAGGAGCAGCTGCACGAGGGTGCCGCCCATGGACATGCCGACCACGTGCGCGCGGTCGATCCCCAGGGCGTCGAGCACCCGGACGGCGTCGCCGGCGAGATCCCGGATCGCGTACGGCGCCCGGTCGTAGGCCCGGGTGGAGCGGCCGGTGTCGCGGTGGTCGTAGCGGACCACCCGGTGCTGCCGCGCGAGCCGGTCGACCAGGGCGTCGGGCCAGGCGACCCCGCTGGCGTTGGCCCCCATCACCAGCAGCAGCGGCGACGCCGACGGGTCACCCCGCTCCTCGGCCCACAGCTCCACCCCGGGCGCGACGGGTACGCGGTGCTCCACGGGGCCACTCTGGGCGGCGTCCGGACGACCCGTCGACCGGTTTCCGTTCACCCGGACGTGATCGCTCCCCCGTTCTGGGGGTGTCCGGCACCTCCGCCTGGGGCCACTCTCTGGGGCCACGGGTCGGTGTTCAACCAGGAGCCGGGGGGCTCGCGATGGAACTGAGCGACATCATCAAGGTGGTCACCAGCGACGAGCCGATGACCGTCGACGAGCTGCAGCGCGCCGCGCTCGCGCTCAGTGGCGTGTCGGGGCTGCGCGACCTGACCACGCGCGTCGCCCGGGTCCGCGTGGCGGTCCGCCTGGAGAAGCTCGGCGCGTAGCGCCCGCGTCCGAGCCGGCGCCCGCGTCC
The DNA here is from genome assembly GCF_051383635.1 of Geodermatophilus sp. CPCC 205506. Taxonomy (NCBI): domain Bacteria; kingdom Bacillati; phylum Actinomycetota; class Actinomycetes; order Geodermatophilales; family Geodermatophilaceae; genus Geodermatophilus; species Geodermatophilus sp. CPCC 205506. The sequence continues at coordinate 82,168 of NZ_JALPKP010000024.1, forward strand.
GAGCCGGCGCCCGCCGTCAGGGCCGCAGGCCCTCGGCGGCAGGTCCGCCCCGGCGCCGGGCCGGGCCGGCTCCCTCGAGGATCCGGTGCGGGTCGGTGGCCGCGGCCAGCGCCGCCAGCCGCTCCCGGACCGCGGGCGTCGGGGTCCGGGCCAGCACGTCCGGCGTGGCGCCCACCCCGTGCGCCGGCTCCCGGCCCCCGGTCACCGGTCCGAGCGCGTCGGCGAGCTCCTCGGCGCAGGCCCGGGTCGCCGCCCGCTCCTCCGCGCCCGGGCCGCCCACCACGCGCACCGCCACCCGCGCCTCCCGGTGGCAGACGGCGCTGGGCCGCTCCGGCAGCCACGAGACCGCGCCGCCCAGCAGGCGCAGCTCCACCGCCCGGTGCGCTCCCCCGCGGACGGCGCGCAGCAGCGGCTCGACGCCGTCGGCGGGCAGCCGGTCGAGGAGCAGGGAGGACTCACTGCCCGGCCGGAGGCCGGCGGCGACCGCGCCGAGCCCGGCGGGGCCGCGGACGGCAACCTCGTCGGCCGCCGGCCGCGCGGCCGCCCGCAGCG
>NZ_JALPKP010000025.1:0-82020 GCF_051383635.1 Geodermatophilus sp. CPCC 205506
CGCAGCACGCCCCCGACGCCGAGCGCGTGCGCGGCGTCGGCGGCCGCGCGCAGCAGCGGCACCGCCTCGGCGTCGGGCACCTCCGGTCGGCCGCCCAGGGCGCACCGGGCACGGGCCAGCTCCACCGCGGCGGACGTCGGCGCGAGGGTCTCGACCGCCGCGCGCAGCGTGGGCACCCCGTCGGGCCCCTCGAGGACGCCGAGCTGCCGGAGCGCGGCGCCGAGGTAGGTGGGCGCGCCCCAGCGGCGCAGCCGCCGCACCTCGTCCTCGACCAGGGCGACCGCCTCGTCGGTCCGGCCCAGCCCGGCCAGCGCGGAGGCGGCGATGCTGCGCCACGGGTTCCAGACCGGGTTGGGGATCGGGATGGGCGCCGGGGCGGCGTCGAGCGCGTCGAGCGCCTGGGCGTGCCGGCCCTCGGCGACCAGCAGCCGGGCGGCGGCGTGGTGCAGCAGCCGCGCACCCTCGCCGGCGACCGGCCCGGCGAACGCGGCATCGGCGGCCCGGCGGGCGGCGGCGACGTCGCCGCGGTCGAGGAGGCAGCCGATGGTGAAGGCGTGGGTGTAGAGCTCACCCACGCCCGACCCGCCCCACATGCGGTCCTGCTCGTGGGCGACGCCCAGGCAGGCCAGCGCCTCGTCCAGCTCACCGCGGCGCCAGTGCCAGAACCCCTGCCAGAGGCTGGTCGACAGCGCGGCGAACAGCGAGCCCCGGGCGTGCGCCTCGGCCCGCGCGCGGTCCCAGAAGTCGCCGAGGTCGTCGTCGGCCAGCATCCGCACCGTCGCGGCGACCACCCAGAACAGCCCGTCGTCGGCCCGCCGGAGCCGGTCGCCGTCCAGCGCCCGCCGGGCCAGGGCCACCGCCCGCTCGCGGTCGGTGCCGTCGACGGTGGTCTCGAAGGCCAGGGCGGCGGCCAGCATCCGCGCGCCGTCGCCGTCACCGGCCGGCTCCGGGGGCTCGGCGCTGCGCCAGATCGCCGGGTCCAGCCAGTGCATGAAGCCGCTGATCCGTTCCACGGCGAGCAGGGCCTGCCGCTGGTCGGCGAGCTCCGGCGGGACGACGGAGGCGGCCTCCCGGGCGAACGCCGTGGCGACGCCGGGCGGGCTGGCGAACACCTGCGTCCGGGCGACGGTGACGGCGAGGTCGGCGCGGCTGCGGGCGTCCTCGGAGGTGCCGTACGCCTGCAGCAGGTGCTCGGTGCCGGCGATGCCGTCGAGCAGGGACTCCAGCCGGCCGAGCTCGCTGAGCACCTCGCAGCGCTGCTCGGCGCCGGGCGGCTCACCCAGGGCCCGGCGCAGCAGGACCACCGCGCTGTCGGAGGCGCCCCGCTCGGCGGCGGTGCGGGCCGCCCGGCGCAGTGTGGCCACCGTCGCGTCGTCCCCGCGCAGGGGGGCGAGCAGGAGGTGGGCGGCCACCTGCTCGTCGCCGGCACCGGCCGCGCGGAGCACCCGCGCGGCGCGCTCGTGGCGCAGCGCGCGCTCGGGCGCGGGGAGGTCGCGGTACACCGCCTCGCGCACCAGCGGGTGCACGAACGCCAGCGGCTGCTCGTCCTGCACCACCTCGGCCCGGGCCAGCGCCGCCAGCGCGGCGGCGGTCTCCGGCTCGGGCAGCTCGGCGAGCGCGGCGACCAGCGGCAGCGGGGCGCCGTCGCCGAGCACGGCGGCGGCGCGGGCGACGGCCGGCACGTCGCCGCCGAGCCGCCGCAGCCGCACGAGCACCATGCTCGACACCGCCCGCGAGCCGACCGCCAGCACGGTGTCGGCGTGCGCGGCGTCGGGCCGGACACCGTCGGCCTCCAGCGCCCGCACCAGCTGCCGCAGCAGCAGCGGGTTGCCCGACGTGGTCCGGTGGCAGGCGCGCACGAACAGCGGCGAGACCGGCTCGCCCAGCCGCCGTCCGACGAAGCCGGCCGTCGCCTCCGGGGAGAGCGGGGCGGGCCGGACGACGACCGCGGCCGGCTCCAGCGCCAGCTCGGCGAGCAGCTCCTCCTCCTGCGCCGGCTCCCCGGTGCGCACGGTGCCGACCAGCAGCACCGGCACGCCCTCCATCCGCCGGGTCAGGTAGGCCAGCCAGCGCAGCGAGGCCCGGTCGGCCCACTGCAGGTCGTCCACGGCCAGCACCAGCGGCCCGGACTCGGTGAGGGTGACGGCCAGCCAGTAGAGGCCGTGCAGGACGGCGAAGGAGCCCTCCGCCGCGTCGTCGGCCGCGACGTCGAAGACGCCCCGTGCGCTGGCCGCCGCGCCGCCGAGCAGCTGCTCCCGTCGCTGCGGGTCGACCAGCTCGGGCTCGAACAGCTGGCGGACGACGCCGAACCCGAACGCCCGCTCCAGCTGGCTTCCCCGGGCGCAGAGGGCCCGCGCGCCGCGCTCGGCCGCCAGCCGCCGCACCTCGGTGAGCAGCCGCGTCTTGCCGATCCCGGGCGGTCCCTGGACCAGCAGCAGCCGCGGCTCGCCGGCGACGAGGTCGTCCAGCGCGGCCCGGACGGCGGCCAGCTCGCGGTCCCGGTCGAGCAGGTCCTCCGGTGCCGCGGCCGGCACGGGCGCCGGCGCCGGGCCGCGCCGCGGCGGGTGCAGGGAGGGGGCCTGCGCCAGCACCTGCTCCTCCAGCTCGCGCAGCGCCGGGCCGGGGTCGACGCCGAGCTCGTCGGCGAGGGTGGTCCGCGCCCGCCGCAGCGCGGCCAGCGCGTCGGCCTGCCGGTGCGCCCGGTACAGCGCGAGGACGAGCAGCCGCCAGCGCTCCTCCCGCAGCGGCTCCTCGGCGACCAGCGTCTCGAGGTCGGGGACGACGAGCGCCGCCTCGCCGCGCCGCAGCCGGGCGTCCAGCCGGCGCTCCCGGGCCACCGCGCGCAGCTCGGCGAGCCGGCCGACCTCCGCCTGCGCCCACGGCTCGTCGGCGTACTCGACCAGCGGCGGGCCGCGCCACAGCGCCAGCGCCTGGTCGAGCAGCGCGACCGTGGCCGCCGGGTCGTCCGTGGCCGCGGCCTGCTGCACCAACGCCTCGAAGCGCCAGGCGTCGACCGCGTCGGGCGGCAACCGGACGGCGTACCCCCGCCCCTCGCGGACGATGACCGCCGACCGGGTGCGCGCGGCGCTGCCGGGCTGCAGCCGCCGGCGCAGGTGGGAGACGTAGGCCTGCAGCGCACCGACGGCGTCCTCCGGCGGGTCCTCGCCCCACACCGCCTCGATCAGCCGCTCGACCGCCACGACCTCGCCGCGGGCCAGCACCAGGACGGTGAGGACGGCGCGCTGCCGGGGACCGCCGAGGTCGAGGGGTGCGCCGTCCACCGATGCCGTGGAGGCGCCCAGGAGCCCGATCCGCAGGTGCGCGCTGTCGGTCACGGGCGCCTCCCTCCGCGGGCAACGTAGACGAGATCCGCCTCCGCGTCAGTCGCCTCTGCCGCGCAGGAGGACCAGCGCCGCCAGCGCCGCGAGGCCGGCGGCCACCGCGGCGCCGGCGAAGACGGTGTGCAGCTGGGTGAGGACGGCGGCGTCGGTGGCGGCGTCGTACGCGGGGCAGTCGGCCGGCGTCCGCGGGCAGAGGTCCAGCGGCGAGCCGATCGCGGTCACCTCGGCGGTGAACCGGCGCAGCGCGATCGCGGTGAGCAGCGACAGCCCGACCAGCATGCCGACGGTGCGCGCCACCACCGACAGGGCGCCGGCGCTGCCGTGGACGTCGGCACCGGTCACCGCGAGCAGCACTGCGTTGACCGGCGCGATGGCCAGCCCGAAGCCGAGGCCCGCGGCGAGCAGCACGAGGGTCGAGGCGACGCCGTCCAGCGAGCGCTCGCCCCAGCCGGTCATCGCGACCAGGGCCAGGGCCGCGAGGGCCATGCCGCCGCCGGCGACCAGCCGCGGCGGGACCGCCCGGCACAGCCACCCCCCGGCGACCGCGCCGACCGGGACGGCGACCAGCAGCCGCAGCAGCACCAGGGCCGCGCCGAGCTGGTCCCCGGGCGTGGTGGTGGCGCGGGCGAACAGCGGGACGTCGACCAGCGCGGCCACGAGCGCGACCCCGACCAGCAGGTTGACCACGAGCGCGCCCCACGCCCCGGTCGGGCGCAGCGCCCGCAGCGGCAGCACGGGGGCGGCGGCCCGCCGCTCGTGCAGCACGAACGCGACCGCGGCGACGGCGGCCAGCGGGAGCAGGACCGGCCCGTGCGCGACGACCTGGGTGCCGGGGTCGGCGGCCGCGAAGGCCCAGACGAGGCTGCCCAGCGCCACCACCACGAGCAGCGAGCCGACGACGTCGACCTCGGCCGCGAGCCGGCCCAGGCCGCGCAGCGGCAGCACCGCGCCGCTCGGGGTGGTGAGGCTGCGGACGACGAGCGCGCCGCCGGCGACGACCGCGACCAGCACCAGCGGGGTGGCGGCACCGAGCACCGGCACCCAGAGCAGGCCGAGGGTGACGTCCTCGGCCAGCGCCCGGGGCTCGGCGAGCTGCAGCCCCGCGGCGAGCGCGGTCAGCGCGGCGAGCGTGAGGCCGACGGGGTCGGGGCGGCGGGCCGGCCCGGTGAGCAGCGCACCGCCGGCCAGGGCGAGGCCGAGCAGCAGGTTGAGCCAGAAGATGGCCCGCCAGTCGGCGACGGCCAGGACCGCCGCGCCGGCCAGCGGCCCGAGGACGGCGCCGGTCTCCTGCACCGCGCCGACGACGCCGAGCGGCACGGCCCGCCGCTCGGGCGGCCAGCGGTCGGCGACCAGCGCCAGGGTGGCCGGGACCAGCCCGCCGGCCCCGACGCCCTGCAGTCCCCGGCCGGCGACCACGGGACCCAGCTCGCCGGCGGTGGCGGTGAGCAGCGAGCCGAGGGCGAACAGCAGGAGGCAGCCGACCAGCACCGGCACCCGGCCGCGCAGGTCGGCCAGCCGGCCCAGCAGCGGCAGCGTGGCGGTGTAGCCGAGCAGGAAGCCGCCGACGATGGGCGCCGCCCGCTGCAACTCCTCCACGCCCACCCCGACGCCGGTGAGGATGTCGGGCAGCGCGAGGACGACGACGTAGGTGTCGGCGGCGGTGACCAGCACCGCGACGGCGGCCAGGACGACCAGCGGGAGGCCGGGGACCGCCGCCGGCCCCGCGCCCGGGTCAGCCGGTGGGCGGCGCGGTGATGTCGACATCGGCGCCGTGCTCGCTGAGCTCGAGGGTGTAGGTGGCGTCGTCGGCGGTGAAGAACGGGCCGGTCAGCTCGACCCGCCGCAGCTCGCCGCTGTCGGGGACCACCGACAGCCGCGCGTCCACCGGACGGCTGGGGTCCTGGCTGGTCAGCACCTCCTCGACCAGGTCGCCGGGCAGCTGCGCGGTCACCTCGCGCACCACCTCGCCGTCCACCCGGCGCTCCTCCCCCAGCTCGGCGTCCTCCGCGGCTCCGAGCAGCCGGGAGATGCCGCCGTCGGGGGCGAGCAGCGCGCCCGGGTCGCCGATGCCGAACTGCGCGGGGTCGACGACGCTGAAGCCGCCGGTGAAGGGCAGCTGGGCGTAGACCGTGCCGTCGACGGAGACCACGGCGACCTCGAGGGCCGCGCCGCCGGTCAGCACCTGCAGGGTGCCGTCGAACGAGGCGGGGCGGGCGATGTCCCCCTCGCCGCCGGCCAGGTGCGTGCCGGTGTCGGGGGCGCCCTCGCTGGTGAGGACGAAGTGCACGCTCGGCGTATCGTCGAGGGCGGTCCGCGCGCGGTCGAGCAACTCGGCGGCCGAGACCTCGGGCTCGCCGCCGCCGCAGGCGGTGAGGACGGCGAGGGTCAGGACCGCGGTGGCCGCCCGGCGCAGCAGCATGTCGCCTCCCCTGCTCAGGACCTCTCCGGCGCCCGGGACGGTATCCCGCCGCGGCGGTCAGACGGTGGCGCCGGTCCGTCCGGCGAGCGCCGCGTCGACCTTGGACCGGTTCCGCTCCGGCAACGCCGCGCGCGCCGGGGCGAGCTCGGCTAGCAGGTGCGGCTCGGTCGTGGACGCACGGAAGGTCATGCCGATGGTGATGTCGTGGTCCGGGCGCTCCACGACCTCGATGCGGTCACCGGCGCCCAGGTCGCCCGTCGCGAGGACGCGCAGGTAGGCGCCGCTGGCGCCGTGCTCGGTGAACCGCTTGATCAGCCGCGGAACGCCCCAGTGCGCCCGCAGCTTGGCGCACGGCGTGCGGGGGGCGGTGACCTCGACGAGCACGCCGCCGATGCGCCACCGCTCACCGAGCAGGGCGCCGGTGAGGTCGATGCCGCTGGTGCGCAGGTTCTCGCCGAACCGGCCGGCCGGCAGGTCGCGCTCGAGATCGGCGGCCCACCAGTCGGCGTCCTCCTGCGCGTAGGCGTAGAGCGCCTGCCCCTCGCCGCCGTGCCACCTGCGGTTGACCTGCACGTCGCCGTCCAGACCGAGCGGGTGGACGGCGACGCGGCCGGCGACCGGCCGCTTGTCGATGGCGCTCGTGGTGTCGCCGGCGCGCGGCAGGCGGATGGGCCGGGGGCCGGAGACGCAGACCGCCTCGATCCGGGCGGTCACGCGCTCTCCTCGCCGGCGCTCGTCGACCGCGTGCCGCCAGGTGCTCTGTTCACCGGTGAGCTCGCAAGCTCGCTCACTTCTTGGAGGCGGTGGACTCGTTGGTGGAGAGCGCGGCGACGAAGGCCTCCTGGGGGACCTCGACGCGGCCCACCATCTTCATCCGCTTCTTGCCCTCCTTCTGCTTCTCCAGCAGCTTCCGCTTGCGGGTGATGTCCCCGCCGTAGCACTTGGCGAGGACGTCCTTGCGGATGGCCCGGACGGTCTCCCGGGCGATGACCCGGGAGCCGACGGCGGCCTGGATGGGCACCTCGAACTGCTGGCGCGGGATGAGCTCGCGCAGCTTGCCGGCCATCATCACGCCGTAGCTGTAGGCCTTGTCCTTGTGGACGATCGCGCTGAACGCGTCGACCGCCTCGCCCTGGAGCAGGATGTCGACCTTGACCAGCTTCGACTCCTGCTCGCCGGCCTCGGAGTAGTCGAGGGAGGCATAGCCGCGGGTGCGCGACTTCAGCGCGTCGAAGAAGTCGAAGATGATCTCGCCGAGCGGCAGCGTGTAGCGCAGCTCGACGCGGGACTCGCTGAGGTAGTCCATGCCGCCGAGCTGCCCGCGCCGGCTCTGGCAGAGCTCCATGATCGTGCCGGTGTAGTCACTGGGCGCGATGATGGTGGCGCTGACGACCGGCTCGTAGACCGTGTCGATCTTGCCCTCGGGCCAGTCGCTGGGGTTGGTGACGACGAGCTCCGAGCCGTCCTCCATGACCACCCGGTAGACGACGTTGGGCGCGGTGGAGATGAGGCTGATGTTCGCCTCGCGCTCCAGCCGCTCGCGGACGATCTCCAGGTGCAGCAGGCCGAGGAAGCCAACGCGGAAGCCGAAGCCCAGCGCCGCGGAGGTCTCCGGCTCGTAGGTCAGGGCGGCGTCGTTGAGCAGCAGCTTGTCCAGGGCCTCGCGCAGCAGCGGGTACTCGCTGCCGTCGATCGGGTAGAGGCCGGAGTAGACCATCGGCTTGGGGTCGCGGTAGCCGCCGATCGACTCGGTGGCCGGCTTGTGCTGCAGGGTGACGGTGTCGCCGACGCGGGACTGGCGGACGTCCTTCACCCCGGTGATGAAGTAGCCGACCTCGCCGACGCCGAGGCTCTCGACGGGCTTGGGCTCCGGGGAGATGACCCCGATCTCCAGCAGCTCGTGCGTGGCGCCGGTGGACATCATCTTGATCTTGTCGCGGGCGGCGATCCGGCCGTCGACGACCCGGACGTAGGTGATGACCCCGCGGTAGATGTCGTAGACGCTGTCGAAGATCATCGCCCGGGCGGGGCCCTCGGCCACGCCGGTCGGGGCGGGGATCTGCTCGACGATCAGATCCAGCAGAGCCGGCACGCCCTCGCCGGTCTTGCCGCTGACCCGCAGGACGTCGTCGGCGTCGCAGCCGATGATGTGCGCGATCTCGGCGGCGTACTTCTCCGGCTGCGCGGCCGGGAGGTCGATCTTGTTGAGGACCGGGATGATCGTGAGGTCGTTCTCCATGGCCAGGTAGAGGTTGGCCAGGGTCTGGGCCTCGATGCCCTGCGCGGCGTCCACCAGGAGGACCGCGCCCTCGCAGGCGGCCAGCGACCGGGACACCTCGTAGGTGAAGTCGACGTGACCCGGGGTGTCGATCATGTCGAGCACGAACTCGCGGCCGGCCTGCTCGCCGGTCGACGGCGTCCACGGCAGTCGCACGTTCTGCGCCTTGATGGTGATGCCGCGCTCGCGCTCGATGTCCATGCGGTCGAGGTACTGCGCACGCATCTGCCGTCCCTCGACGATCCCGGTGACCTCGAGCATCCGGTCGGCCAACGTCGACTTGCCGTGGTCGATGTGGGCGATGATGCAGAAGTTCCGGATGCGGGCCGGGTCGGTGTAGGCGGGAGTCGTCACAGTGCCCCCATCGTCCCACGCCCGGCTGCGTCGGCCACCGATTGCCCGGGGATGGGCGGGTGGACCCGCGGGTTGGGGTCGTCCGACCGACGCTGGTATCTTGGCAGACCGGTCCGCTGACGCACGCCGTCCGGACGCACTGTCCAGAACTCCCTCCCGAGAGACACCCGAGGCTCACGCGTGGCGAACATCAAGTCCCAGATGAAGCGGATCAAGACCAACGAGAAGGCGCGTCAGCGCAACGTTGCCGTCAAGTCCGCCCTGAAGACCGCCGTCCGGCGTGTCCGCACCGCTGTTGCCTCCGGTGACGCGGCCGCCGCCGCGACCGCTCTGCAGACCGCCGGCAAGGCGCTGGACAAGGCCGCCAGCAAGGGCGTCATCCACAAGAACCAGGCCGCGAACCGCAAGTCGGGTCTGGCCAAGCAGGTCGCCGGCCTCTGAGCCGGCGCACCGCGCACTGACGCGGTCCGCGAGAGCCCCCTCCCCTGCCGGGACGGGGGCTCTCCGCGTTCCGGGGCGGGTTCGCGGTCGCGGGCTCGCGGTTTGCGGCTCGCCGCGGTCCGCGGGCTCGCCGACGTCCGGGCTGGCTCACATCCGGCCGCGTCCGGTCTCCCTCCGGATGTCGACGATCCGCCGCACCGCCCGCTCCAGCGCGTAGTCGGCGCTGGCCGCGGCTCCCTTGACGTCGGCGTTGAGTTCGGCGGCCACTCCCATCGCCTGCTGCAGCCCCTCGATGCTCCACCCCCGCGCCTGGGCCTGGGCCTTCTTCACCTTCCACGGTGGCATCTTCAGCGTGCGCGCCAGGTCACCGGGGTTGGCGCTGCGCACCGACGACACCCGGGCCGCGGTACGCACGCCGTCGGCGATCGCGTCGGCGATGAGGACGTGGGCCACCCCGCGCTGAAGGGCCCACCGCAGCATCTCCAGGGAGCCCGTCCGGTCACCGACGAGCACGCGTTCGGCGACGGTGAAGCCGCTGACCTCCGCCTGCCCGCGGTGGAACCGGGCGACGGCGTCGGCGTCGATGCTGCCGCCGAAGTCGGAGACGAGCTGGCCGGCCGCCGACGACAGCTGTCGCAGGTCCGCGCCGATCGCCTCGACCAGCGCCGAGGCCGCGTCCGGGGTGATGCGGCCGCCCGCGGACCGCACCTCGTTGCGCACGAAGGCGATCCGGTCGCCCACCGAGCTGACCTTGGGACAGTCGTCGACGGCCGCGCCCGCGGCCTTGAGGGCCTTGAGCAACGCCTCGTTCCGCTTGCCGCCGTTGTGCACGACGACGAGCGTCAGGTCGGGGTCCGGCTCCTTCGCGTAGCCGGTGATCGCGTCGCAGAGCGCGCCGGCGGCCTCGTGCACACCGGTGATCACCACCACACGGTGTCCACCGAACAGCGACGGCGCGAGGACGTCGGCGAGCTGGCCGACCGGCAGCCCCTGGGCGGGCAGTTCGTGCAGCTCGGCGTCGGGGTGGCGGTCGAGCACGGCGGTGCGGACGGCGGAGACGGCGCGGGCCCGCAGCAGCTCCTCCTCCCCGACCACGGCGCGCAGGCGTGAGGTCGGTGCCGGGGGTGCTGCTGCCACCCGGGCATGGTGTCACGCTCGGACGACGGTCCCGGCTACCCACGCGAACCGCGCTGATGGCCCGGGCCCGCATGGCCGAAGCGCCGGCACCCACGGCCGCGCCGCCGGCCGCTGCGGCGGCATCCCGCCCGGGGCCGGCGTCGCTGCCGCGGCCGGCGACACCCCAGGCCCCGGCCTCTCCGGCCACCGCCAGGTCGCCCTCGCGGTCGGTCCGGTGCACGCGGATGCCCTCCTCCGCCAACCACGAGAGCACCCGGCCCGTCGGGTGGCCGTAGGTGTTGTCCGCCCCCACGGTCACCAGGGCCACCCGCGCCCCGCTGGCCGTGAGGAAGCCGCGGTCGGCGTCGGCACTGCCGTGGTGCGGCACCTTGAGCACGTCGGCCCGCAGGTCCACCCCGTCGGCAACGAGCCGCGCCTCCATCTCCGCGCCGAGATCCCCGGTCAGCAGGACCCGCAGCCCCCGCTGGGTGACCCGGACGACCAGCGACAGGTCGTTGGCCTCCGCGGCGGCCGTGGCCCGCTCCGGCGACGGGGCCAGCACCTCGAGCGTCGCACTGCCCACCGTGCGCCGGTCCCCCGGGACCAGGACATGCCGCTCCGCCCCCGCCCGGCGGACCTGCGCGTCCAGCCGGGCGCCGCGGTCCTCGGCCGGCGAGAGGGTCCCGGTGGCGACGGTGCCGACCTCCCGCCCGGACAGGGCTCCGGCCAGGCCCCCGGCGTGGTCGGCGTCCAGGTGGCTGACGAGGACCAGCGGGAGCCGGTCGATGCCCAGCCGGTCCAGGCACCGGTCGACCGCACCGACATCCGGGCCGGCGTCCACCAGAACGCCCTCCCCGGGCGCGGTCGGGATCACCAGGGCGTCCCCCTGGCCGACGTCGCAGGCCACCAGGACCGTGCGCTCGGGCGGCCACCCGCGGGTGACCTGACGGAGCGGCCAGCCCAGGACCACCACCCCCACCAGGGCGGCGAGAGCCAGCGGCCGGGCCCGGGGGAACCGCCACAGGAGCCAGCCGGCGGCCAGGAGGAGCACGGTCAGCAGCACGGCGCCGCGCGTGCCGGCCGGCCACCCGGTCGCGCCGTCGGGAAGTGCCGCGGCACGCTGCGCGACGACCACCAGCCAGCGGGCGGGCCACCCGCCGAGCCACACCAGCGCGTCGCCCAGGGCCGGGACGAGCGCACCGGCGAGGGCGGCCAGCAGCCCGAGCACGGTCGCCGGCGGCACGGCCGGGGCGGCCAGCAGGTTGGCCGGCAACGACACCGGGCTGACCAAACCGGACAGGCCGGCGACGAGCGGCGCGGTGGCGACCCCGGCGGCGGCCGCGACCGCCAGCGCGTCGGCCACCGGCCGGGGCCAGCCGCGCAGTCGCAGCCGCCGGGACCACCCCGGCGCGAGCAGCACGATGGCCGCGGTGGCCGCGACCGACAGGGCGAAGCCGGCGTCCCGCGCGAGGTCCGGCTCGATCAGCAGCAGGACGACCACGGCGCCGCCCAGTGCCGGTAGGGCCGCACGCGACCGACCGCTGGCCAGCGCCAGCAGCGCCACGGCACCCATCGCCGCTGCGCGGACCACGCTGGCGCTGGGCCGGGCGAGCACGACGAAGCCTGCCAGCGCGACCACCGCCACCACTGCCTGGACCCTCCGGTCCACCGCGCGACGGCGCAGCGGCGCGAGGACCCCCGCCAGCACGATCGCCACGTTGGCGCCGGAGACCGCCGTGAGGTGGGAGAGCCCGGCCCGCCGGAAGTCCTCGACGAGGACGGGGTCCATCGCCCGGGTGTCGCCCACGACCAGCCCGGGCAGAAGTCCCCCGGCCCCCGGACCGAGCACGCGGAGCGCGGACTCGGACAACGCGTCCCGCAGTCCTCCGGCGGCCCGCTGAGCCCACGGCGGATCCCCGAGCAGGTGCGGCGGCGACCGCGCCGACAGTCGCGCCACCAGCCCGTCCCCCGCCGCGGCCGGGAAGACGGCGGCCCGGATCCGCACCGGCTGCCCCGGGAGCAGCCCCAGCCACTCCTCGGCGGGGCCGAACAGCAGCACGTCGTCATCCAGCCGCAGCCGCGTGCCGCCGTCGTCCAGCGCCGTGACCGTGGCGGCGGCGACGGCGCGCGACGGGCCGACGCCACGCACCGGCAGCGGATCCCCGTCCAGCTCCAGGTCGAGCTGAACGCTCCGGCGCTGCTCGGCCACCGCCGCGAGCGGCGAGGCCTCCCGGGCGGCCGCACGGACCGCGGCCGTGACCGAGGTGACCGTCAGCGCGGCCAGGACCCCGAGGAGGACGACCGAGCCGGTCCGGCGACGCCGCCGCCCCACAACGGCGGCGGCTCCGGTACTGAGCGCCGCAACGCCCACCAGCCCGGGCGGAGGCACGAACGGCGCCACGAGGGAGACACCCCAGACGGCCGCAGCCACCGGTGCGAGCCGCAGGTCGACCCACGCCCAGCGCCCGGGTGGGGCGCTCACACGGTCACCAGCTCGGCCAGCTCGGCGAAGATCGCCGGGCCGATGCCGGGTACGTCGTCGAGCTGCTCGACGCTGCGGAACGGGCCCTGTTGGTCGCGGTGGTCGACGATCCGCTGTGCCAGGACGGGCCCGATGCCGGGGAGCGCGTCCAGGTCCGCCGTGGTCGCCCGGTTCAGGTCGACCAGCCCGGTCCCGGCCGGCCCGGCCGCGGCGCCGGTCCCCGGTGTGGCACCCGGCACCCCCACTGCGATCTGCTGGCCGTCGGCCACCACCGCGGCCAGGTTGACCGAGGCCGCATCGGCGTCGGGGAGCAGACCGCCCGCAGCCGCCAGGGCGTCGGCCACGCGCGCTCCCTCGGGCAGCGTGACCAGACCTGGGCGGGCCACGAGCCCCACCACGGAGACGACGACGGTGGCCGACGCGTCGGCCACCTCGCCCACCGAGGGGCTCGCGGGCGTGCTCGCCGACGGGGTGGCCGCCGACGTCCCCGGCGCCGGCTCCGGCACCGCCTCGATCTGCGGGCGGCTCCACCAGGTGCCCAGCGTGACCAGCAGTGCCGCGAGCAGGCCGACCGCCCACAGCGACCAGGCGCCCCGGCGTCCGGGGTCCACCCGCACCGCGGCGCCCGGTGCACGGTGCCGCCCGATGCCGTCGGGGAGCTCCGCGCCGTCCTCCTCGTCCTCGCCCTCGACGGCGAGGCGGTCCCGGAGCGGTTGGTCGCCGGTGACCGGCTCGTCGGGCACCCAGCCCGGAGACCGGCGGCCCTCGTCGAGGAGCGCCCGCAACCGGGCGCGGATCAGATCGGCGTCGTCGCTGCGGCGGGAGGTGAGGCGCACCGTCCGGACGCTAGGCAGCTCCCGACGGCGCCGAGCCGGTCCCGGGACAGTTGTGGACAGCCGCCCCGCCTGTGGACGGAACCGGGGCGGTCAGGGGTGGGACGGTGCACGCTGCGCCGGTGCCGACCAACCGCTCAGTTCGTCTGCCGGTCCCCCGGGTCCCTCTCCTCCGGTTGCTCCGGTCCGTTCCGGAGTTGCTCCGCAGCCGACGGGAGCGCCGGAGCCGGGGCGATGACCAGCCCCACGGCACCCGGACCCACGTGCGCACCGATCGCGGCCCCGAGCTCGCTGACGTAGAGCTCCCGGAGGTCCGGGATCCGCTCACGGAGGTCACCGGCCAGCCGCTCGGCGCGCTCCGGCGCGGCCAGGTGGTGGACCGCGACGGAGGCCGGCACCCCGTCGGCGGCCTCCACCCCGCGTTGCACCAGACGGGCCAGGGCGCGGGCCGAGGTGCGCACCTTCTCCAACGGCACGACCCGGCCGTCGACGACGTGGAGGACCGGCTTGACCGCGAGCGCAGTGCCGATCATGGTGGCCGCCGACCCGATCCGCCCCCCGCGGCGCAGGTGCTCGAGGGTGTCGACGACGAAGAGGGTCTTCGTGGCGGCCGCGGTGTCGCGGGCTGCGGCGGCGACGGCTCCGGCATCCGCGCCGGCCTCGGCCGCGCGTGCGGCGGCCAGCACGGCGAAGCCGTTGCCCATCGCCGCCGACCGCGAGTCGACGACCGTCACGATGTGCTCGCCGACCTGCGCGGCGGCCAACCGGGCCGCGTCCACGGTGCCCGACAGTTCCGCGGAGAGGTGGACGGAGACGATGCGGTCGGCGCCGCCATCGAGACACCGGCGGTAGGCGGCGACGAAGTCCCCGGGCGTGGGCCGGGACGTCGACACCTTCTGCCCCCGGACTGCCAGCGCCCTCGCCACGTCGGCCGGTCCGATGTCCTGCCCCTCACGCCCGGAGTGGCCGGCCATCACCACGTACAGCGGCACGATCTCGACCGCGTACCGCTCGACCAGCGCAGGAGGCAGGTAGGCCGTGGAGTCGGTGACCACGGCGACGGACACCCGGCGAGGCTAGCCCTCGACGGAACGCCTCCGGCCGGGATCCCTCGCGGCACCGCCCGGACGGGCAGGTCAGAGAATCGCGTCGGCGTCCTGGGCCGGTGGTGGCCCCTCCTCCGGGCTGGCGCCGGCCTCGATGATGCGGGCGGCACCCCGAGCGGCAGGCGGGCGGCCGTCGAGCTGCAGCGGCGCCGCGTTGTTGTGCCGCAGCAGCCGCCACCGCTCGCTCTGCACCGCCAGTTCGCTCCACGCGCAGTTGCCGAGGGGCCCGAAGACGCGGCGGTGTTCCGGTCCGAGCCCCAACAGGGCCTCCATCAGCCGGGCAGAGGTCCCGCCGTGGGTGACCACGACCGCGACAGGCGCCTCGGGCAGGTCACGGAGGGCGGCCAGCGCGCGGGCCGGGACGTCGGCGGCGTCCTCGCCGCCACGACCGCGGATCGGGCGGCCGGCGATCCAGTCGGCGTACTGCTCCGGGTGGCGCTCGGCGACCTCCTCCCGGGTCAGCCCCTCCCACGAGCCCATGCCGACCTCACGCAGCCGCGGGTCCAGCCGCAGGGGGACGCCGAGGACGGCGGTAAGCGACTCGGCCGTCTCCACGGCCCGCACGAGGTCGCTGGACACCACGACCGTGCCCGCGGGCAACGCGCCGCCCGCGGCCAGGTGCGGCGCGGCCACCGCGGCCTGGCGGCGGCCCTCGTCGTCGAGCGGTGGGTCCAGCTGCCCCTGGAAGCGGCCGACCGCGTTCCACTCGGTCCGACCGTGCCGCCAGATGAGCAGCCGGGAAACCGGCAGGGCCGGCACCACCGTGGTCACCGGCCGGTCGTCTCCGTGCCCGCGCTGTCGGCGGCACCGTCCGCGCCGGAGACAGGGGCGCCGTCGCCGTCCGCCGCCGGGGGCAGGTCGCCGTCCGCCTCGGGAGCGAGGTCGTCCGCCGGCTCGGCGGTCAGCGGCGTCGGGTCGGCGCTCATCGGGTCGACGTCGTCGGCGGACAGCGTCCGCCGGGCATCGAGGGGACCGCCACCCGCGTCCGCGTCCGCACCCGCTGCCGGGTCGGCGGGCACGGCGCTGTCGACGAAGGGGATGGTCGGGCAGTCCTTCCACAGCCGCTCGAGGGCGTAGTAGGCGCGCTCCTCGTTGTGCTGCACGTGGACGACGACGTCGATGAAGTCGAGCAGCACCCAGCGGGCCTCGGCGACGCCCTCGCGGCGCACCGGCTTGACGCCGTGCTGGCGGAGGCGCTCCTCCACCTCGTCCACGATCGCCTGCACCTGGCGCTCGTTGGGCGCCGCGGCGAGGACGAAGGCGTCGGTGATGGCCAGCCGCTCGCTCACGTCGACGATCGAGACGTTGGTCGCCAGTTTGTCGGCGGCGGCCTGGGCGGCCAGCAGTGCGGTCTCCCGCGCCTCGGGCGAGGCGGTCATCGGGGTACCTCCTGGAGATGGGGGGACGAGGGGTCGGGAGGCTGCTCGCCCGGCTGCGCGGCGGTGGCCGGCGGCCGGTCGAAGGCGGGACGGTCGCCGGACGGCGGAGCGGAGCCGTCACCGGAGGCGCCCTCGCGCGCCGCGGTCCGGGAGGCGCTCCGGGAGCGGTACAGGCCGCGCTTCTCGATGTACTGCACGACACCGTCGGGGACCAGGTACCAGACCGGCATGCCGCGGCCCACCCGCTCGCGGCAGTCGCTGGAGCTGATCGCCAGCGCCGGCACCTCGACCAGGCTGACCGATCCCTCGGGGAGGTGTGAGGCGGCGAGGTCGAAGCCGGGGCGGGTCACCCCGATGAAGTGCGCCAGCTGGAAGCAGCGGTCGCTGTCCCGCCAGCTGAGGATCTGGGAGAGGGCGTCGGCGCCGGTGATGAAGAACAGCTCGTCGTCGGGGCGCTGCCGCTGGAGGTCGTCGAGCGTGTCGATGGTGTACGTCTGGCCGCCGCGGTCGACATCCACGCGGCTGACCGAGAAGCGGGGGTTGGAGGCGGTCGCGATGACGGTCATCAGGTAGCGGTCCTCCGCGGGGCTGACCTCGCGGTGGCTCTTCTGCCACGGCTGGCCGGTCGGAACGAAGACGACCTCGTCGAGCCCGAAGAGCACGGCGACCTCGCTGGCCGCCACCAGGTGCCCGTGGTGGATGGGATCGAACGTCCCACCCATCACCCCGATTCGCCGACCCGCCACCGATCGAGCCTATCCGGCCGCCGGGGGCCGGCCCCCCGAGGACCGGCGCCCACCGGCGGCCATTCCCCCGACCGGCTCCCCCGTGCCGTCGGTCGAGGACGGGCGCGGCGCCACCCGGGCCGGCCGGCGGGTGCGCCGGCCGGTCACCGGGAGGACCCGACACCTCGCTGTTCAACGCGCCACCCGCCGTCAGGTCACGGTGCTGTCGACACGTCAACTCGGCGACATCTCGACCGGTCACCTCCGCGACATGTCGACGGGTCGCCGAGGCGACACCTCGACCGGCCGCCGAGGTCCACGGACTGCACCGGTGAGGAACGTTCAGAGCGTGGTGACGAAGTCCGCGAGCTGGGCGGCGTTCCGGCACTCGACCATGTCGATGACCTCGCCGTACCGGTCGGCGGCCGAGTCACCGCTCCCCCACAACCGCCGCGGCTCCGGGTTCAGCCAGTGCGCCGACCGGGCCCGGCGGACCAGGTCGGCGAGCACCGGCAGGCCCGGCTGGCGGTAGTTGGTCCGCCCGTCACCGAGCACCAGCAGCGACGTCTTGGGCCCCACGGCGGCCGGCCAGCGCTCGGCGAACACCTCGAGGGCGGTGCCGTAGTCGCTGTGCCCGTCGAAGCCCACGACGTCGGCCTCCCGACCGATCCGGGACACCGCGTCGACGACGTCGGCGCCCGGCCGGAAGAAGCGGGTCACCTCGTCTGTCGAGTCGACGAACGCGAACGCCCGCACGCCGGAGAAGTGCTCGCGCAGCGCCTGCGTGAGCATGAGCGTGAAGTGACTGAAGCCGGCCACCGATCCGCTGACGTCGCAGAGGACCACCAGCTCCGGCTTGTGCACCGCGCGCGGCCGGTGGTGCGTGACCACGGGGACGCCGCCGGTCCCCAGGGACGCGCGGACGGTCCGGCGGAAGTCCAGCCGGCCCTCCCGGCCCAGCCGCCGGCGGGCCGACAGCCGCACCGCCAGCCGGCGCGCCAGGGGCGCCACGGTCCGCCGCAGCTCGGCGAGGTCCGCGGACTGGGCGCGGAGGAAGTCGATCTGGTCGGCCAGTGGGCGCACCGCGCTCGTGGCGACCTTGTCCCGCCCCCGCTCGGCGGCCGCCCGCCGCCGGACCTCGGCCTCCACCGCCGCCTTGAACGCCGCCAGCCGCTCGCGCACCGTCTGCCGCGCCACCTGCTCGGCCAGGCCACCGCGCTGGTCCCCACCGAGCAGGCCGGCCAGCAGCTGCGCGACCAGGGTGTCCGGCGACAACGCCCGCATCACCCGGTAGCTGAAGTACGACTGCCCGGACGGCGACGGCGTCGCGCGCCCCAGCTGCTCGACCACCTCCCGGGCGAAGCGGCGCAGCGCCTCCTCGTCGCCGTCGAGCAGCAGCTGGGCGAGCTGGTCGCGCAGCAGGCCGGCCAGGTCGACGCCGTCGGGCAGGTCGAGGGTGGACTCCCCGGCCTCACCCGGGTCGTCGGCGGCACCGCCGTCGCCGGAGCCGTCGCCCGAGGTCGCCGGCCGGTCCCCCAACGGCCACCACAGGTCGAACAGCACGTCGTAGGCCGGCCGCTGCGCCGCCCGCTGGAGCAGCACCGCGGCCAGCCCGTGCCGCAGCTGCTCGCGGTCGAGCAGGTCGACCACGGTGAGGATCTCCGCGGCGTCCACGGCCTGGCTGATCCCGACCGGGATGCCGGCCTCGCGGACGGCCCGGACGAAGCCGTCGAGGTGGCCGGCGAGGCCGCCGGGCTCGGCCGTGGTCGGCGGGCCGGCGGTCATCAGTTCAGTCGCAGCTCGGCCGCGGCCCGCACCTGGTCGCTGGCGTGCTTGAGCACCACGCCCAGCGTCGAGCGCACCGCCGTCTCGTCGAGGGTGTCCAGGCCGAGCTCGAGCAGCGTCTGCGCCCAGTCGAGGGTCTCGGAGATCGACGGCGACTTCTTCAGTTCCAGGGCCCGCAGCGCGCGGATGGTCCGCACCAGCTGCTCGGCCAGCCCCGGCGCGAGGTCGGGCACCCGGGAGAGCACGATCTCCCGCTCCCGCTCGGCGGAGGGGTAGTCCAGCGCCAGGTACAGGCAGCGCCGCTTGAGCGCCTCGGACAGCTCCCGGGTGGCGTTGGAGGTCAGCACCACCATCGGCCGGCGGGTGGCCGTCACCGTGCCGAGCTCGGGGATGGTGACCTGGAAGTCCGAGAGCACCTCCAGCAGCAGGCCCTCCACCTCGACGTCGGCCTTGTCGGTCTCGTCGATGAGCAGCACGGTCGGCTCGGTGCGCCGGATCGCGGTGAGCAGCGGCCGGGAGAGCAGGAACTCCTCGCCGAAGATGTCGTCGTGGACGGTGTCCCAGTCCGCGCCGTCGCTGCCCTGCGCGGCCTGGATCCGCAGCAGCTGCTTCTTGTAGTTCCACTCGTACAGCGCCCGCGCCTCGTCCAGGCCCTCGTAGCACTGCAGCCGGATCAGCTCCGAGCCGGTCGCCGCGGCCAGCGCCTTGGCCAGCTCGGTCTTCCCGGTCCCGGCCGGGCCCTCCACCAGCAGCGGCTTGCCCAGCCGGTCGGCGAGGAACACCGTCGTCGCGATCTGCGCGTCGGGCAGGTAGCCCGCCGTCGACAGCCGCTTGCTGACGTCCGCGACCGAGGAGAAGTGCGGGAACTGCGTCGGCGGGCGGGGCATGCGGCTCCTCGCTGGTGCGGCGGGATGGGTGGGGGCGGCGGGTGGGCGGGGGCGCTGCGACGGCGGGTCAGCGGACGTGACCGCTGCCGGTGACGACGTAGGTGGTGGAGGTCAGCTCCGGCAGGCCCAGCGGCCCGCGGGCGTGCAGCTTCTGGGTCGAGATGCCGATCTCGGCGCCGAACCCGAACTCGCCGCCGTCGGTGAACCGGGTCGAGGCGTTCACCAGCACCGCCGCCGCGTCCACTCCGGCGGTGAACGCGGCGATCGCCGACGCGGAGTCGGCCACGATCGCCTCGGTGTGCCCGGTGCTCCACCGCTCGATGTGGTCCAGGGCAGCGGGCAGGTCGTCGACCACGCGCACCGCCATGTCCATCGACAGGTACTCCGTCGCCCAGTCCTCGTCGGTCGCCGGGACGACCGCGTCGTGCGCGGCCTGCGCCGCGGCGTCCCCGTGCAGCGTCACCCCGGCGTCCACCAGCGCGGACAGCAGCCGCGGCAGGAACGGGACGTCCCGGTGCACGAGCAGCGTCTCGGCGGAGTTGCAGACGCTCACCCGGTGGGTCTTGGCGTTGAGGACGATCGCTTCGGCCATCGCCGGGTCGGCCGAGGCGTCGACGTAGACGTGGCAGTTGCCCTCGCCGGTCTCGATCACCGGCACCCGCGACTCCCGCACCACCCGCTGGATCAGCGAGGCGCCGCCGCGCGGGATGACCACGTCGACCACCCCGCGGGCGTTCAGCAGCTCCCCCACCGAGGCGCGGTCGGCCGGCAGCAGCTCGATCGACCCGGCCGGCAGGCCGGCCTTCTCCGCGGCCTCGGTGAGGACGGCGACCAGCGCGGTGTTGGTGCGGAACGCCGACGCCGACCCCCGCAGCAGCGCCGCGTTGCCGCTCTTGAGGCACAGCCCCGCGGCGTCCACGGTCACGTTCGGCCGCGCCTCGTAGACGATGCCGACCACGCCGAGCGGCACCCGGACCTGCCGCAGCGCCAGCCCGTTGGGCAGCGTCGACCCGCGGACGACGTCGCCGACCGGGTCCGGCAGCGCGACCAGCTGGCGCAGCGCGTCGGCCACCCCCGCCACGCGGGCGGGGTCGAGGCGCAACCGGTCGAGGATCGCGGCGGGCGTGCCGTCGGCCGCGGCGGCCGCCACGTCGGCGGCATTGGCGGCGAGCACCTCGTCGGTGCGCTCGACCAGCGCGTCGGCCATGGCACGCAGCGCGGCGTCCTTGGTGTCGGTGGGCAGGGTGCGCAGCACGCGGGCGGCGGCGCGGGCACGCAGCGCCGCGGCGCCGATCAGCGGCAGGCCGGAGACGTCGGACACGCCCGCGAGGGTACGCGGGCGACGCCGGCCGCCTCCCCCTCGCGCACACGTCGACCTATGCGAGAATGATTCTCATGAACGTCAGGACGGTCGTCACCGTGGCCGCGTCGGCCACCACCCTCGTCCTCTCCGGGTGCGGCGGCTCCGGCCCGGCCGAGGGCGGGGACGGCGTTGCCGTCCTCGCCGGCTTCTACCCGCTGGAGTGGGCCGCTGAGCGCGTCGGCGGCGACCGCGTCGACGTCTCCTCGCTCACCCCGCCCGGCGCCGAGGCCCACGACCTCGAGCTGGCTCCCCAGGACGTCGCCGCGATCGGCGAGGCCGACCTGCTGGTCTACCTCGACGGCTTCCAGCCGGCGCTGGACGAGGCCGCGGAGTCCGAGGCCGCCGACACCGCGTGGGACGCCGGCCAGGCCGCCGACCTCACCGCGGGCGAGCACGCGGCCGACGAGCACGGCCACGAGGACGGCGGCGACGGCGAGCCGGTCGACCCGCACTTCTGGCTCGACCCCGTCCGACTGGCCGCCGTCGGCGACGCGCTCGCCGCGCGCCTGACCGAGCTCGACCCCGACGGCGCGGCCGCCTTCGAGGAGAACGCCGCCGCGCTGCGCGCCGACCTCGAGGCGCTGGACGCCGAGATCCAGGGCGGGCTCGCGACGTGCGCCGTGGACACCCTGGTCACCAGCCACGACGCCTTCGGCTACCTGGCCGGTCGCTACGGCCTGGAGGTCGTGGGCATCAGCGGGCTGAGCCCGTCCCAGGAGCCCGATCCGGCGCAGCTGGCCGAGATCGCCACACTGGTGCGCGAGCGCGGCGTCACGACCGTCTACACCGAGACGCTCGTCGACCCCGCCGTCGCCGAGACCGTCGCCGAGGAGGCCGGGGTGCGGACCGCCGTCCTGGACCCGCTCGAGGGGCTGACCGACGAGTCGTCCGGGGCCGACTACCTCGAGGTCATGCGGGCCAACCTGGCCACCCTGCAGGCGGGACAGTCCTGCTCATGACGACCGCCGCACCCGACGTCCGCCTCCGCGGCGCCAGCATCGGCTACGGCGACGTCGCCGTGGTGCAGGGCGTGGACCTCACCGTGGCGCACGGCGAGGCGGTCGCCGTCCTGGGTTCGAACGGGTCGGGGAAGACCACGCTGGCCCGGGGGGTGCTCGGGCTCGCGGCCGTCCTCGGCGGCGAGGTCGAGGTGCTGGGCGCTCCGGTCGGGCGGCTGCGCGAGCGCGGCCGGATCGGCTACGTGCCGCAGCGGCACACGGTGAGCGGCGCGGTCCCGGCGACCGTCCGCGAGGTGGTCGGCGTCGGGCGGCTGGCCCGGCTGGGGCTGTTCCGGCGGCTGCGCCCGGCCGACCGGGCCGCGGTCGCCGACGCCGTGGCCGCCGTCGGGCTCGCCGACCGGCTGCACGACCCGGTCGCGTCGCTCTCCGGCGGCCAGCAGCGGCGGGTCCTGGTCGCGCGGGCCCTGGCCGCCGAGCCGGAGCTGCTGATCATGGACGAGCCGACCGCCGGCGTGGACGCCGCCAGCCAGGAGGCGCTCGCCGCCGTGCTGGCCGAGGTCTCGGCGCGGGGCACCACCCTGCTGGTCGTCACGCACGAGACCGGGCCACTGGCCGGCGTGCTGTCCCGGGCCGTCGTCGTCGACCACGGCCGGATCGGCTACGACGGACCGCTCGCCGGCGCCGAGCCGCACGCCCACGGCGGGCACCACCACCCCGACGACGCGGGCCAGCCCCCGGCCAAGGGCTACCGCCTCGACCAGCCGCGGGTCACGACCGACGGAGGCCGCTGACGTGGAGATCCTCGAGTACGGCTTCATGCAGCGGGCGCTGCTGGCCTCGCTCATGGTCGGCCTGGTGGCCCCGGCGGTCGGCGTCTTCCTCGTGCAGCGCCGGCTGTCCCTGCTCGGTGACGGCCTGGGCCACGTCGCCCTGACCGGGGTGGCCATCGGCGTGCTGACCTCGACGGCACCGGTGGGGACCGCGCTGGTCGCCGCGGTGCTCGGCGCCGTCCTCATCGAGCTGGTCCGCGCCCGCGGGCGCACCAGCGGGGACGTCGCGCTCGCCGTCCTCTTCTACGGCGGCATCGCCGGCGGCGTGGTGCTGCTCAGCCTCGCCCCGCGCGGCCGGGCGACCAACCTCGAGTCCTACCTCTTCGGCGCGATCACCACGACCAGCACGGCGGACGTCGCGGTCTTCGCCGGGATCACCGTCGTCGTGCTCGCCGTCGTCTGGCTGCTCGGCCAGCGGCTGTACGCCGTGAGCGACGACGAGGAGTACGCCCGCGCGGTGGGCCTGCCGGTGCTCGCGCTCAACATGGTGCTGGCCGCGCTCGTCGCCTCCACGGTCGTGCTCTCGATGCGGGTGGTCGGCCTCCTGCTGATCAGCGCGCTCATGATCGTGCCCAGCGCCGTGGCGCAGCTGCTCGGCCGCAGCTTCCGGCAGACGCTCTACCTGGCCTGCGGCATCGGTCTGGTGGTGAGCGTCGCGGGCACCAGCGCCTCGTACTACACCGGCACCCCGTCCGGCGGGACCATCGTGCTGCTGGCCATCGGGCTCTTCCTCGTGGTGACCGCGGCCGTCGCCGTCCGCGACACCACGGCGCGACGTCGCCACCAGCGGCGCGTCGATGTGCACGCCGCCCACCCGCACGAGCACGGCGAGGGCTGCGGGCACCCGGCGGTGCCGCACGGAGACCACGTGGACTACGACCACGACGGCCACCTGCACGCGCCGCACCGCACCGGCGCCGGCGTGCACTACGACGAGCACGGAGAGCACGCCGCCGATCGGGCCGGCCGGCCGTGACCCGCCCGGAGCCACCCGAGGCGCCGCGCCGGCAGACCCGCCAGCGCAGCGCGGTCCTGGCCCTGCTGGAGGACCTCGACGGCTTCCGCACCGCCCAGGACCTGCACGCCCTGCTGCGGCAGCGGGGCGACGCGGTGGGGCTGGCGACGGTCTACCGGGCGCTGCAGGCCCTGGTGGACGACGGCCTGGTCGACGTGCTCCGCGGCGCCGACGGGGAGGCCGCCTACCGCCGCTGCTCCTCCCCGGTGCACCACCACCACCTCGTCTGCCGGTCGTGCGGACGCACGGTGGAGGTGGCCGACCCGCCGGTGGAGCGGTGGGCCGCCCGGGTCGCCGCCGAGCACGGCTTCGCCGACGTCCAGCACCAGCTCGAGGTCTTCGGCACCTGCTCGGCCTGCACCGCCGACCGGTGAGGCTCAGCGGTACGGGTCGGTGATCTCCCGGAGCCGCTCGAGTGCCGCGCGCAGCGCAGCGGTGGCCTCCTCGCCCAGGTGGACGGTCCACTCGGCCTCCACCTGCGCCTCGACCCGGCGGGCCACCTCCACGACCCGCTGCCCGCGCTCGGCCATCGTCACCAGCCGGGCCCGGCCGTCGGTGGGGTCGGGGACCCGCCGGACGTAGCCGGACCGCTCCAGCTGGTCGACCAGGTGGCCCGCGGTCTGCTTGGTCACCAGCGCCTGCTCGGCCAGGTCGGTGAGCCGCGTGCCCGCCGGCCCGATCCGCGCGGCGATCCGCCCCTGGGCGATGGTGATGTCGTCGAACCCCGCCGCGGCCAGTTCCGCGAGGAGGCGGGCCTCCATGGCCCGGCTCGGGTAGAAGCAGAGCAGGCCGAGGTTCTGCCGCTGGCCGGTCTGCGAGCTCACGATCCCCCTTGACGATGGTCAGGCTCTCGAACGAAAATGGTCAGATCATCGTACCAATCCGGGAGCCCGACATGGACCTCGACGACGTCTGGCGGACCATCGACGCGGAGCGGGCCGGCCTGGCCGACCTGGTCGAGGACCTCTCCCCCGCCGAGTGGGCGACGCCCTCGCTGTGCGACGGCTGGCGGGTCGGTGACGTCGCGGTGCACCTCACCCAGGCGCACATGGGACTGGGGGCGGCACTCGTGGCGGCCGTCCGCGCCCGCGGGAGCTTCGACCGGATGATCAGGGACAGTGCGCTGCGCGCGGCCCCGCTGACGCCCGCCGAGTGCGCCGGGCGGCTGCGGGCGATGGTCGGCTCGCGCCGCATGGCCCCCTTCCTCACGCCGCTGGAGCCGCTGCTCGACGTCCTCGTCCACGGCCAGGACATCGCCCTCCCGCTGGGCCGGACCCGGCCGATGCCCCCGGCCGCCGCCGCCGCGGCGGCGCAGCGGGCGTGGGACGTGCGCTTCCCGTTCCGGGCCCAGCGGCGGCTGGCCGGCCTGCGACTGGCGGCCACCGACACCGGCTGGACGGTCGGTTCCGGCACCCCGGTCGAGGGACCGATCGCCGCGCTGCTGCTGCTGGTCACCGGGCGGGACGCCGCCCTGGACCAGCTCACCGGAGACGGCGTCCGCGATCTGCGGCGCCGCGAGGAGACGAGGAGGACGTCATGACCTGGGGGATGGTCGTCGACGTGCCGGCGCCGGTCGAGGTCTACGACGCCGTGCACGCCGAACTGCTCCGCCGCACCAGCGGCGCCGGCGAGGGCCTGCTGGTCCACCTGGCGCGGGCCACCGGCACGGGGTTCCAGGTGATCGAGGTGTGGGAGTCCAAGGCCGACCACGACCGCTACGAGCGCGAGGTCGTCGGCCCGGTGGTGGCCGAGATGGCCGGCGGTGAGCCGCCCCCGGTCGACGGCGTCACGGAGTTCGAGGTCCGCGGCCTGGTGCTGCCCGGGGCCGGCGTCGCGGTCTGAGCGTCAGACCCGCTCCCGCAGCGCCCGCAGCGCCGCCTTGCGGGCCTCGCCGGCGAGCCGGTCGAGGAAGACCTTGCCGTCGAGGTGGTCGACCTCGTGCTGGAGGGCGCGGGCCAGCAGTCCCGAGCCCGCCATCCGCAGCGGCTCGCCGTGGACGTCGAAGCCCTCGACGACCGCGTGCATCGCGCGCACGGTCGGCGCCCAGATGCCGGGGATGGACAGGCAGCCCTCGTCGCCGTCTTGCGTCTCGTCGGACAGCTCGACGATCCGGGGGTTGACCACGTGCGAGATGACGCCCTCGACGTTGAGCGAGAACACCCGCGCGCTGACACCGATCTGCGGGGCCGCAAGCCCGGCCCGGCCCGGGTGGTCGACGGTCTCCTCGAGGTCGCGGACCAGCGCGGCCAGCTCCTTGTCGAAGGCGCGCACCTCGTCGGTCGGAGTGCGCAGGACCGGGTCGCCGAGCTCGCGGATGGGGCGGATCGTCACGGCCGCAGTGTCTCAGCCGCCGGTCGGGGCCCGGACGGGCCGGGGACCGACCAGCACCATCTCGTCGCGGTGCACGACCTCGCGCCGGTACTCGGGCTCCAGCTCGCGGGTCTTGCGGCCGAACAGCGCCGGCAGCTCCCGGGCGTCGTAGGCGACCAGGCCCCGGGCGACGACCATGCCGTCCGGGCCGACCAGCTCCACCGGGTCGTCGGCGAGGAAGTCGCCGACCGCCCCGGTGATGCCGGCGGCCAGCAGCGAGGCGTTCCGCTCGCGCACGGCCCGCACCGCCCCCTCGTCGAGCACGAGCCGGCCCCGCGGGCGGCTGGCGTAGCGCAGCCAGAACTGGCGGGCACCGGGCCGCCGGCCCATCGGCGTGAACAGCGTGCCGACCCGCTCCCCGGCCAGGGCCGCGGCGGCCTGCGCCGTGGAGGTGACGATGACGGGCACCCCGGCGTGGGCGGCGATCAGCGCCGCCTCCACCTTCGTGGCCATCCCGCCGGTGCCGACGCCGTTGCGCCGGGCCGACCCGAGGGTGACCGCGGCGAGGTCGTCGGCGCTCCGGACGGTGTCGATCAGCTGGGCCGGCCCGGACCGCGGGTCGCCGTCGTAGACCCCGTCGACGTCGGAGAGCAGCAGCAGCGCGTCGGCCTGCGCCACGTGCGCCACGAGCGCGGCCAGCCGGTCGTTGTCACCGAAGCGGATCTCCTCGGTGGCCACCGTGTCGTTCTCGTTGACGATCGGCAGCACGCCGAGACTCAGCAGCCGCTCCACCGTCCGGTGCGCGTTGCGGTAGTGGCTGCGCCGGGTGAGGTCGTCGGCGGTGAGCAGCACCTGCCCGACGGTCACCTGGTGCCGGGAGAAGGCGTCGGCGTAGGTCTGGACCAGACGCAGCTGGCCGACGCTGGCGGCGGCCTGGGCGGTGGCGAGGTCCCGCGGCCGGCCGTCGATGCCCAGCGGCGCGAGGCCGGCGGCGATCGCCCCGGAGGAGACCAGCACGACCTCCCGGCCCCCGGTCCGCGCGGCCCCGAGGACGTCGACCAGCGCGACCAGCCGGGCGTGGTCCAGGCCCCCGGGGAGTGTGGTCAGCGACGACGAGCCGACCTTGACCACGACCCGGCGGGCGCCGGCGATCTCCGGGCGGATCACGGCTCGTCGTCCTCCGGGATGTCCTCGTCGGTCCAGGTCTCGGTGAGCTCGTAGGGCACCCGGCGGGCCTTCTTGGCCGCCAGCCGCTCCTCGGCGCGCACCCGGTGCGGGGCGTCGATCCGCGCGTCCGTGCCGCGGCCGCCGAGGCCGGCGGTCTCCTCGACGGTGAGCGTGCCGGCCGGCAGGGTCGGCACGAAGTCGAAGGTGACCTCGCCGATGGTGACCGCGTCGCCCTCCCGCGCACCCTTCTTGGCCAGCTCCTCCTCGACGCCGAGCCGGTTGAGCCGGTCGGCGAGGAAGCCGACGGCCTCGTCGTTGGTGAAGTCGGTCTGCCGGACCCAGCGCTCCGGCTTCACGCCCCGGACGACGAACGCCTCCTCGTCCTGCGCGTCGCGCTCGACGGTGAAGCCGGAGTCGTCGACCGCCCGCGGCGTGAGGGTGATCCGCACCGGCTCGGGCGCGGGCAGCGCGGCGCGGTGCTGCTCGACCGCCTCGGCCAGCGCGAAGCCGAACTCGCGCAGCCCCTCGCCGGTGGCCGCGCTGACCGCGAAGACCTGCAGGCCGCGCTCCTCCAGCGTGGCGCGGACCAGGTCCACCAGCTCCCGGGCGTCCGGGACGTCGATCTTGTTGAGGACGGCGATCCGCAGCCGGCTCACCAGGTCGATCTCCTCGCCGCTGTACTCGGCGAGCTCGTGCTCCAGCGCCTCGATGTCGCTCTCCGGGTCACGGCCGGGCTCCATCGTCGCCATGTCGACCACGTGCACCAGGACGGCGCAGCGCTCGATGTGGCGGAGGAACTCCAGGCCGAGCCCCTTGCCGGTGGACGCGCCGGGGATCAGCCCGGGGACGTCGGCCATCGTGAAGGCGACGTCGCCGGCCCGGATCACGCCGAGGTTGGGCACCAGCGTGGTGAACGGGTAGTCGGCGATCTTCGGCCGCGCCGCGGACATGGCGGCGATCAGCGAGGACTTCCCGGCCGACGGGAAGCCGACCAGCCCGACGTCGGCGATGCTCTTGAGCTCGATGACGGCGTCCAGCGCCTCGCCCGGCTCGCCCAGGAGCGCGAACCCGGGGGCCTTGCGGCGGGCGTTGGCCAGCGCGGCGTTGCCCAGCCCGCCCCTGCCGCCGTGGGCCAGGACGACGCGGGTGCCGGCACCGACGAGGTCGGCGACGACCCGGCCGTCGGGGGTGCTCACCACGGTGCCGGCGGGAACCCGCAGGACGCGGTCCTCACCCCGGGCGCCGTGCCGGTTGTTGCCCTCGCCGGGGCGGCCGTTGCCGGCCTTCTGGTGGGGGCGGTGGTGGAAGTCCAGCAGGGTGTGCACGCTGGGGTCGACCTCGAGGACGACGTTGCCGCCGTCCCCGCCGTTGCCCCCGTCGGGGCCACCCAGCGGCTTGAACTTCTCGCGGTGGACCGATGCCACCCCGTGGCCACCGTTGCCGGCAGCCACATGAACGACCACGCGGTCGACGAAAGCGGCCATGTCAGCTGGCGGACCGGGTCCGCGCCGCCTCCTGCTTCTTGTCTGTCAAGCGCCACGAGCGCACGGGCCGGTGGCCCGTGCGCTCGTGCGCGGTGGATTGTGCTGCGGCTCCGTCGCGGGCCGCGGCCGGCCCCCTGCAGGGACCCGCCGCGAGCCCGCGAGCGGTGGGGGGCAGGGGGCTTCTCAGGCCTCGACGGCGGAGATGGAGACGGTCTTGCGACCCCGCCGCGTGCCGAAGGTGACCGCGCCCGGCTGCAGGGCGAAGAGCGTGTCGTCGCCGCCGCGGCCGACGCCGAGACCCGGGTGGAAGTGCGTGCCGCGCTGGCGCACGATGATCTCGCCGGCCTTCACGACCTGGCCACCGAAGCGCTTGACGCCGAGGCGCTGCGCGTTCGAGTCGCGGCCGTTGCGGGACGACGAGGCGCCCTTCTTGTGTGCCATGTCGGCGTCAGCCCTTCGTGATGTCGCGGACCACGACGTCGGTGAGGGGCTGACGGTGCCCCTGACGCTTGTGGTAGCCGGTCTTGTTCTTGAACTTGTGGATGCGGATCTTCGGGCCCTTGCCGTGGCCGACGATCTCGCCGGTCACGGTCACGCCTGCGAGCGCCTGCACGTCACTGGTGACGGTGTCCCCGTCGACCAGGAGCAGGGCCGGGAGGGTGACGGTGTCGCCCGCCTCACCCACGAGACGGTTGACCGTGAACCGGTCGCCCACGGCCACCTTGTGCTGCCGGCCACCGGCCTTCACGACTGCGTACACCACTGAACTCCTCGATCGCTTCTCGCTGCCCTGCGTGCACCCCCGGCGTCGGGCGCCGGGTGCTGGACGGGCTGCCCGCCTGCCAGGGGACACCGTGCGGTGCCCGGCCCGTGGCGGTGCAACCCGACCAGCGTACCCGAGCGACCGGGACCCGGTCGAACCGGGGCGGCCCCCTCCCGGGCCCCGCCCCGAGCCTGCGAGGGGTGGGGAGGAGGGGGTCCTTCTAGGAGGCCGGCGGACCGGCCGGCCGGCTGGCTGCCCGGCGGCGACGCGGGCGGGTGACCGGCGCGGCGCTGCCGACTGCGTCGAAGGTCACCGGCGAGGCCTCCTCGACCGGCGTCTCGTCGGCCACCTCGTCCATCGGACCCGGGTCGTCGGGGCCGGCTCCGAACGGGACGTCCTCGTCGCCGGACCCGGCGCGGGCCGCCGATCCCGGCGCCGCCTCGGGTGCCGGGGCGACGGGAGCCGGCGCGGGCTGTTCGACGGGCGCCGCCGCGGGCTCGGGCTCCGGCGCCTTCTCGGGTGTCACCGCGTCGGGCTGGTCGGGCTCGACGACGGCGATCTCCTCGGACTCCTCGGGTCCGCCGACCGCGTCGGCGGTCTCGGGGGCGTCGTCCTCGTCCTCGACCGGGATCTCGGCCAGGGCCTCGACCGGCGACACGGCGCCGCCGGCCGCGGTGAGCACGGCGGCGTCCTCGGCGGCCCGCTCCTCACCGGACTGGCCGCGGTTGCGGCGGCCCCGGCCCCGGCGGCTACCGGAGCGCCCGCCCTCGCCCTCGCCGTCCGGGCTGCTGACCGCGGGCGCCTCCGCCGCGACGGCGACGGCCTCCTTCGGCTCGGCGTCCTTCTGGCCGCCGTCCTTGGCACCGTTGTCCCGGCTCCGGTCACGCCCCTGGTCGCGGCGGCCGTTGCCGCCGCCGGCGCCGGCCACGGCAGCCGGGCCGTTGCCGCTGCGTCGGCGCTCGTCGACCGGGTCGGTGTGCACGAGGACGCCCCGGCCGCGGCAGTGCTCGCACGGCTCGGAGAAGACCTCGAGCAGGCCCTGGCCGACCCGCTTGCGGGTCATCTGCACCAGGCCCAGCGAGGTGACCTCGGCGACCTGGTGCTTGGTGCGGTCGCGGCCGAGGCACTCGGTCAGCCGGCGCAGCACCAGGTCGCGGTTGCTCTCGAGCACCATGTCGATGAAGTCGATGACGATGATGCCGCCGATGTCGCGCAGCCGGAGCTGGCGGACGATCTCCTCGGCCGCCTCCATGTTGTTGCGCGTGACGGTCTGCTCGAGGTTGCCACCCGAGCCGGTGAACTTGCCGGTGTTGACGTCGACGACGGTCATCGCCTCGGTGCGGTCGATGACCAGCGAGCCGCCCGACGGCAGCCACACCTTGCGGTCCAGCGCCTTGGCCAGCTGCTCGTCGATCCGGAGGTCCCGGAAGACGTCGCTCTCGCCGGTGTGGCGGGTCAGCCGCCCGGTCAGCTCCGGGGAGACGTGCGCGACGTAGGCCTCGACGGTGTCCCAGGCGTCGTCGCCCTGGACGACGAGGTCCTTGAAGTCCTCGTTGAAGACGTCGCGGATCACCCGGATGGCGAGGTCGGGCTCCCCGTACAGCAGCGACGGGGCGTTGGTGGAGGACTCGGCCTTCTTCTGGATGACGTCCCACTGCGCCTGCAGGCGGGCGACGTCGCGGGTCAGCTCCTCCTCCGACGCGCCCTCGGCCGCGGTGCGGATGATGACACCGGCGTCCTCGGGGACGATCTTCTTGAGGATGTCCTTGAGCCGCTGCCGCTCGGTGTCGGGCAGCTTGCGGCTGATGCCGGTCATCGAGCCGCCGGGCACGTAGACCAGGAACCGGCCGGGCAGGTTGATCTGCTGGGTGAGCCGGGCGCCCTTGTGCCCGATCGGGTCCTTGGTGACCTGCACCAGCACCTTGTCGCCGGACTTCAGCGCCTGCTCGATCGAGCGCTGCTTGCCCGACAGCCCGGCGGCGTCCCAGTTGACCTCGCCGGCGTACAGGACGGCGTTGCGCCCCTTGCCGATGTCGACGAACGCCGCCTCCATGCTGGGCAGCACGTTCTGCACCCGGCCCAGGTAGACGTTGCCGGCGAAGGACGTCGCCTGCGCCTGCGTCACGTAGTGCTCGACCAGCACGTCGTCCTCGAGGACGGCGATCTGCGTGCGCTCGCCGCGCTGGCGGATGACCATCTTGCGGTCGACGGCCTCGCGGCGGGCGAGGAACTCGGCCTCGCTGAGGATGGGCACGCGGCGCCGCCCGCTGTCCCGCCCGTCCCGGCGACGCTGCCGCTTGGCCTCCAGCCGGGTGGAGCCGGCGACCCCGCGGACGTCGTCGTCGCTGGTGGTGCGGCCGTTGCGGCCGGCCCGCTCCGGGCGGTCGTCGTCGGCCTCGGCGGGAAGGTCGTCCTCGCCGGTGGTCCCCCGGCGGCGGCGCCGGCGACGGCGGCGGGTGCTGGAGCCGCCCTCGGCCTCGTCGCCCTCGGCGGTGTCCTCGCCGGTGTCGGCGTCGCCGTCGCCGTCGGTCTCGTCCTCGTCGGAGTCCTCGGCGCCCTGCTCGTCGCCGGCCTCGTCCTCGGCGCCCTCGTCGGCGTCCTCGGTGTCGGCGGCGTCCTCGCCGGTGCGGCCCCGGCCGCGCCCGCGGCGGCCACGCCGCCGGCGCCGGCTGCCGGCGGCGCCGCCCTCGTCGCGGTCCTCGGCGTCGCCCTCGGTGTCGGCGTCGTCCTCGTCGGTGTCGACGTCCTCGACGGCAGCGGTCGGCTCGTCACCGGTCACGGAGCGACGGCGGGAGCGGCCGCGCCGGGAGCGGGGCGCCGGGGTCTCCTCGTCGTCGAGGTCCTCGGCCGGCTCGGCCTCGGTCTCCTCGGCGACGGGCGTCTCGGCCGCCGGGCGGCGGCTGCGGCGACGGGTGATCGGCGGGGCCTCGGCCTCGGCCGGCGCCACGAAGCTCACGAAGGCCGGGATGGCCGGGGCGGCCGCCGGCGGTGCGGCGTACGCGTCGGGGTCGGCGGCACCGGCCGGCCGGGTGGCCCGCCGGCGGGGCCGGGCGATGACCGCGGTCGGCTCCGGGGAGCTGAACTGGGCGCCGAACGGGGAGACCGGGCGCTCCTCCAGCTCGGCCTCCGGCTCCGGCAACGGCTCGGGCGCCGTCAGCGCCGGCTGGGGCTCGGGCGCCGTCAGCGCCGGCTCGGGCTCGGGCGCCGCGGGCGCCGCCAGCGCCGCCTCGGGCTCCGGCTCGTCGTCGGCCGTCCCGGCCTCGAGGTCCTCCTGCAGGTCCTCGGGCTGGACCGCCGGGTCCGGGGCCTCCCCGATCTGCTCCGCGCCGAAGGCCGGCGGGGCTTCCTCCTCGGCGCCTTCGGCGGCGGCGGGGATGGTGTCGTCTGTCTGGTCGGCCACGAGGGCTCGCCTCCTGTGTGGTGCTCCCGGGCGCCGATCCGGAGGACTGGCGACCGCGCAGGAGCACGGGTTGGGCGGGTCGGATGCCGCGCCGGGTATCGGCGGCAGTGCCCGACTCGCGAAGTCTGTGGGCCGGCTCCCGCGCGGCGGTTGCCGCGGCCGGGAGCCGGGTGGAGCTGGTCTTCGGTGCTGCGAGATCTCGGGGTGCGTCGCGCCTGGCAGCCGCGCCGCTCGACGTCGCGCGGCGCCGGCCCCACCGGTCAGACCGCCGCGTGCTCCCCCTGGCAGCGGGTGCTCGCTGCACGGTCCGGTCCGAGCGGGTCGGTCACGCTCCCGCTGTCGTCGAGCCGGCCCTGCGCCTCACGCACGGCCCGAGGGGGCGACGGCGGGCGCAGGTCGGCGACGGCAGCCAGAGCGGCCAACACGTCATCGGGTCGAACGGCGGGCGTCACCTGCCGGACGACCATGGTCAGTATGGCACAACCTGCTGTGCCGGCCGCCGCTGCGACGGCCACGGGACCCCGCGCGTCGACGTCCCGCAGGCCGTTCTTGGTCCGCTTGGCGACGGTCACCTCGGGCCTGGCCAGGAAGGCGTCGACGGCGGCGGCGAGCTCCGCCGGCGCCACGCCGGGCAGTTCGACACGCCAGCGCGCGGCGTCGATCCGGTCGGCGAGCGAGCCGCCGCCCTCGGTGGCCTCGACGCACTCCAGGACGTCGACCCCCGGGGGCAGCGACGCGTCGAGTGCGGCGCGCACCTGCTCGGGGTCGCAGCGCTCGGCCAGCCCGATCTCCAGGTACTCGGCCTCGCTGGCCGCGCCGGTGGGGGCCGCACCGACGTAGGAGATCTTCGGGTGCGGGCTGAAGCCGGCGGAGAACGCCATCGGCACCCGGGCGCGGCGCAGGGCCCGCTCGAGCGCGCGGGCGAGGTCCCGGTGCGAGGCGAACCGCAGGGGGCCGCGCTTGGCGTACCGCAGCCGCAGCCGCTGCACCGTCGGCGGCGGGGGCGGCCCCTCGGGCTGGCGGGCCACTAGCGGCCGACGACCGTGAGCGGCAGCAGGCTGCGCCCGGTCGGCCCGATCTGGATCTCGGTGCCGTTGGTCGGGCAGACGCCGCAGTCGTAGCAGGGCGTCCACCGGCAGTCGGCGACCTCCTCCTCCGACAGCGCCTCCTGCCAGTCGTCCCAGAGCCACTCCTTGTCCAGCCCGGAGTCCAGGTGGTCCCAGGGCAGGACCTCCTCCTGGGTGCGCTCGCGGGTGGTGAACCAGTCGAGGTCGACCCCGAGGGGCACCAGCTCCGCGGCGGCCGCGGCGGTCCAGCGCTCGTAGGAGAAGTGCTCGCTCCAGCCGTCGAACTTCCCGCCCTCGCGCCAGACCCGCTCGATGACCCGGCCCACCCGGCGGTCGCCGCGGGAGAGCAGGCCCTCCACCACGCC
Organism: Geodermatophilus sp. CPCC 205506; assembly: GCF_051383635.1. Classification (NCBI taxonomy): domain Bacteria; kingdom Bacillati; phylum Actinomycetota; class Actinomycetes; order Geodermatophilales; family Geodermatophilaceae; genus Geodermatophilus; species Geodermatophilus sp. CPCC 205506. Next base: position 33,870 of record NZ_JALPKP010000025.1, read on the forward strand.
GGGCTGGCCGTCGTGGTAGCGCAGCCCGATGGACCGGCCGATGCGGCGGTCGCTGTTGATCGCCTGCCGGAGGAGCTTCAGCCGGGCGTCGATCGTCTCCGCGCTGGCCTGCCCCGCCCACTGGAAGGGCGTGTGCGGCTTGGGCACGAAGCCGCCGATCGACACCGTGCAGCGCACGTCCCTGGACCCGCTGGCCTCCCGCCCGGCGCGGATCACCTCGACCGCCAGCTCGGCGATCTCCAGCACGTCCTCGTCGGTCTCGGTCGGCAGACCGCACATGAAGTAGAGCTTCACCTGCCGCCACCCGTTGGCGTAGGCGGTGCTGACGGTGCGGACCAGGTCGTCCTTGGACACCGTCTTGTTGATCACCCGGCGGATCCGCTCGCTGCCGCCCTCGGGGGCGAAGGTGAGGCCGGAGCGCCGTCCGTTGCGGGACAGCTCGTTGGCCAGGGTGACGTTGAAGGCGTCCACGCGCGTCGACGGCAGCGACAGCCCGGTGTTGGTGCCCTCGTAGCGGTCGGCGAGCTCCTTGGCCAGCTGGCCGATCTCGGAGTGGTCGGCGCTGGACAGCGAGAGCAGCCCGACCTCCTCGTAGCCGGTGGCCCGCAGGCCCTGGTCGACCATCGAGCCGATCCCGGTGATCGTCCGCTCGCGGACCGGGCGGGTGATCATGCCCGCCTGGCAGAACCGGCAGCCCCGGGTGCAGCCGCGGAAGATCTCCACGCTCATCCGCTCGTGCACCGACTCCGCCAGCGGCACCAGCGGCTGCTTGGGGTAGGGCCACTCGTCGAGGTCCATGACGGTGCGCTTGCCGACCCGCGCCGGGACGTCGTCCCGCGTCCGCGTCACCGCGGCGATGGCGCCGTCCGGCCGGTAGGACACCGCATAGAAGCGCGGCACGTAGACGCCGTCCACCCGGGCCAGGCGGGCCTGCAGCTCGACCCGGCCACCGGGCCGGCCCTGCCCCTTCCACGCGGCGACCACGTCGGTGATGTCGCCGACGACCTGCTCGCCGTCGCCGAGAACGGCGCAGTCGACGAAGTCGGCGATCGGCTCGGGGTTGAACGCCGCGTGCCCGCCGGCGACCACGACCGGGTGCGTCTCGTCGCGGTCGACCGCGTGCAGCGGGACGCCGGCGAGGTCGAGGGCCTCGAGCAGGTTGGTGTAGCCGAGCTCGGTGGCGAAGCTGACGCCGAGCAGGTCGAAGTCGACGACGGCGCGGTGCGCGTCGACGGTGAACTGGGGGACGCCGGCCTCGCGCATCAGGCCGGCGAGGTCGGGCCAGACGGCGTAGGTGCGCTCGGCGAGGGCGTCCGGCCGCTCGTTGAGCACCTCGTACAGGATCATCAGGCCCTGGTTGGGCAGGCCGACCTCGTAGGCGTCGGGGTACATGAGCGCCCAGTGGACGGCGACGTCGTCCCACGCCTTGACCTGCGCGTTGAGCTCACCACCGACGTACTGGATCGGCTTCTGCACCTGAGCGAGGAGCGGTTCGAGGCGGGGGTAGAGCGAGGTCCCAGTCATGACCCGTCCAGGGTAGACGGCTCCCCCAGGGCCGAAGTGGCCACTTCGGCCCTAGGAGACCCGCACGTAGGACAGGTCGAAGTCCGGTTGCCAGTCCTGGCCGGGGTGCCTGATCTCCCAGCGGCCGCGGATCGTCCCGCCGTCGTCGCCGAACTCGCCGGTGTAGCGCTGCGCGAACTCCAGCGGGCTGAAGTCGGCCTCCTCCCGGCGGAGCGTCCAGATCCGCCCGTCGAAGGTCATGGCGTACAGCCGCACCACCCCGCGGGAGTCGAAGTAGTGCTGGAGGTAGCCCTCACCCTCGGGGGCGGCCGCGACGACGCACAGGCCGTCCGGTGCCTCCGGGACGTCGACCTCCGAGCGCTCCACGAGGAACCGTCCGCCGAGCGCCCACTCGAACACCGCCCGTGCCCGGACGGCGTCCGGTGGGGCGAGGGAGGTCTCCAGCCGCCACTCCCCCACGAACGGTTCGAGCAGGGCCATGCGGTCGCCGTCGTCGGTCATGCGGTGGGGACTGCCGGGCCGCGACCGACTCATCGGTCGCGGCCACCGGATCAGGAGAGCGTCGGGAAGAACAGGCCGATCTCGCGCGCGGCGGACTCGTCGGAGTCCGAGCCGTGGACGATGTTGTTCTGCACCTCGAGGGCGAAGTCGCCGCGGATCGTGCCGGGCCCGGCCTTCACCGGGTCGGTGGCGCCGGCCAGCGCGCGGAACGCCTCGACCGCGCGCGGCCCCTCGGCGACGAGTGCCAGCAGCGGCCCGCCGGTGATGAACTCGACCAGAGAGCCGAAGAACGGCTTCTCGCGGTGCTCGCCGTAGTGCTCCTCGGCGACCTCACGGGTCAACGTGCGCAGCTCGGCGGCGACCAGGCGCAGGCCCTTGGCCTCCAGGCGCGAGATCACCTCGCCGACCAGGCCGCGGGCGACGCCGTCGGGCTTGACGAGGACGAGGGTGCGGGCGGGAGTGGCTTCAGACACGAGCGCGCAGCCTACGCGGCGGGGTCGCCGTCCTCCCGGGGAGCGGCCTCACGGGGATCGAGCTCGCGGTGGTCGGGCTCGCTGAGCTCGGGCTCGCGGAACGGCGAGCCGAGCAGCTCCTTGCGGATCTGCAGCAGGTAGAGCCAGATCAGCACGAAGGCGCCGGCGACGAACCACATGACGCCGTTGAGCAGTCCGGTGGCCAGCAGCGGCACCTGCAGCACCGTGCCGACGAGCACGCCCTGCGGACGGCGCTGCACGCCCGCGGCCAGGATGAGCAGGACCGACAGCACGAGCAGCGCGGTGAGCCGGCCGCCGGTCAGGCCGTCCCCGGTCTGCGCGATGCCGCGCGGGACGAAGAGGACGGCGATCCCCTCCAGCAGCAGGATCGCGGCGGCGGCCCCCCGCAGCGCCCGGGCGGCGCGCTGCGGATCGGGAGCGGTCACGGCCGGCCGCCCATCAGGGTGCGGGCCTCCCCCGCGGTGATCACGCTGCCGGTGACCAGCACGCCGGAGCCCCCGAGGGCGTCGTCGGGGCCGGCCTCGGCCAGCTCGATCGCCTCGGTGAGGGCCTCGGGCAGCCGCGGCGAGACGCTGACCCGGTCGGCGCCGAAGACGTCGACGGCCAGGGCGCCCAGCTCGTCGGCCGGCATCGCCCGCGGCGAGCTGTTCTGGGTGACCACGAGCTCGGCGCAGACCTCCTCCAGGGCGGCGAGCATCCCGGCGACGTCCTTGCCGCGGACGGCGCCGACCACCCCGACCAGCCGGGTGAAGTCGAAGGACTCGCGGATCGCCTCCACCGTCGCGGCCATGCCGGCCGGGTTGTGCGCGGCGTCCACGAGCACGGTCGGGCTGGTCCGCAGCCGCTCGAGCCGGCCGGGGGAACGGACGGCGGCGAAGGCGGCCCGCACCGTCTCGACGTCGATCGGGCCGGTCGCCGCGCCGGCGCCGAGGAACGCCTCGACCGCGGCCAGCGCGGTCGCGGCGTTCTGCGCCTGGTGCGCACCGAACAGGGGCAGGAAGACGTCCGCGTACTCGCCGCCGAGCCCCTGCAGCCGCAGCTGCTGGCCACCGACGGCGACCGCGCGCTGCAGGACGCCGAACTCGGTGCCCTCGCGGGCGACCACGGCCTCGACCTCGACCGCCCGCCGGACGAGCGCGTCCAGCGCCCCGGGCTGCTGGCGGGCCAGCACCGCGATCGAGTCGGGCTTGATGATCCCGGCCTTCTCGCCGGCGATGGTGGCGACGTCCGGGCCCAGGTACTCGGCGTGGTCCAGCGCCACCGGGGTGACGACGGCGACGCGGGCGTCGACGACGGTGGTGGCGTCCCACGTCCCGCCCATGCCCACCTCCACGACGGCGACGTCCACCGGCGTCTCGGCGAAGGTCGCGTACGCCATGCCGACCATCACCTCGAAGAAGCTCATCGGGTGCTCGCCGGCGGTGTCGACCATCTGCACGTACGGGGCGATGTCGTCGAAGGTCTCGACGAAGCGCTCGGCGCTCACCGGCTCGCCGTCGAGCACGATCCGCTCGCGCACCGACTGCAGGTGCGGGCTGGTGAAGCGGCCCACCCGGAGTCCGAAGCCGCGCAGCAGCTCGTCGACCATGCGCGCCGTCGTCGTCTTGCCGTTGGTGCCGGCGACCTGGATGACCGGCATCGCGCGGTGCGGGTTGCCGAGCAGGTCGACGAGGGCGGAGATGCGGCCGAGCGACGGCTCCAGCCGGCTCTCCGGCCAGCGTGCGAGCAGGGCCTTCTCGACCCGGGCGAGCTCGGGGTCCTCGGGTGTCCGACCGTCCGGACCGGTGCTGCTCATCCTGCCCAGGATGCCAGCCGCGGACTTCCTAGGATGAGGGACATGGTTCCCGACACCGCGACCTCGGACACCCCTGCCCAGGGAGCCTCCGTCGGCGTACCGGACAAGCCGTCGCTGGACGGGCTCGAGGACAAGTGGGCGGCCCGCTGGGCGACCGAGGACACCTACGCCTTCGACCGACCCGCGGCGCTGGCCGCGCCGCGCGAGCGGACGTTCTCGATCGACACCCCCCCGCCGACGGCCAGCGGCTCGCTGCACGTCGGCCACGTGTTCAGCTACACCCACACCGACTTCGTCGCCCGCTACCAGCGCATGCGCGGCCGGCACGTCTTCTACCCCATGGGCTGGGACGACAACGGGCTGCCGACCGAGCGCCGCGTGCAGAACTACTACGGCGTCCGCTGCGACCCGTCGCTGCACTACCAGCCGGGTTTCGAGCCGCCGGCCAAGCCGGGCAAGGACCAGCAGCCGGTGTCCCGCCGCAACTTCGTCGAGCTGTGCATGCGGCTGACCGAGGAGGACGAGCGCGCCTTCGAGCAGCTGTGGCGGCGCGTCGGCCTGTCGGTGGACTGGTCGAACGTCTACCGGACGATCTCGGAGTCCTCGCGGGCGACCGCGCAGCGGATGTTCCTGCACAACCTCGCCCGCGGGGAGGCCTACGCCCAGGAGGCGCCGACCCTCTGGGACGTCACCTTCCGGACGGCGGTCGCCCAGGCCGAGCTCGAGGACCGCGAGCGCCCCGGCGCCTACCACCGGATCTCCTTCTCCGGCCCCGAGGGCCCGGTCTTCATCGAGACCACCCGCCCGGAGCTGCTGCCGGCCTGCGTCGCGCTGGTCGCGCACCCCGACGACGAGCGCTACCGGCCGCTGTTCGGCCGGACGGTGCGGACGCCGGTCTTCGACGTCGAGGTGCCGGTGGTCGCGCACCGCCTCGCCGAGCCGGACAAGGGCTCGGGCATCGCGATGATCTGCACCTTCGGCGACCTCAACGACGTCACCTGGTGGCGGGAGCTGCAGCTGCCCACCCGCGCGGTCATCGGCTGGGACGGCCGGCTGGTGGCCGACCCGCCGTCGGGGCTGTCGTCGGACGGCGCGACCTCGGCCTACGGCGAGCTGGCCGGCAAGACCGCGCACGCGGCCCGCGAGCGGATGGTCGAGCTGCTGCGGGACTCCGGCGACCTACACGGCGACCCGACGCCGATCACGCACCCGGTCAAGTTCTACGAGAAGGGTGACCGGCCGCTGGAGATCGTCACCACGCGGCAGTGGTACATCCGCAACGGCGGGCGGGACGAAGAGCTGCGGAGCGCGCTGGTCGCCCGCGGCCGGGAGATCCAGTGGATCCCGGAGCACATGCGGTACCGGTACGAGAACTGGGTCGAGGGGCTCAACGGCGACTGGCTGATCAGCCGCCAGCGGTTCTTCGGCGTCCCCTTCCCGGTCTGGTACCGCCTCGACGGCGAGGGCGAGCCCGACTACGCCGACCCGATCGTGGCGCCCGACTCGGCGCTGCCGGTGGACCCGTCGTCCGACGTCCCGGAGGGCTTCACCGAGGAGCAGCGGGGCGTCCCGGGCGGGTTCATGGCCGACCCCGACGTCATGGACACCTGGGCGACGTCGTCGCTGTCCCCGCAGGTGGCCTCGGGCTGGGACACCGACCCCGAGCTGTTCGCGCACGTCTTCCCGATGGACCTGCGCCCGCAGGGGCACGACATCATCCGGACCTGGCTGTTCTCGACCGTCGTCCGCGCGCACTACGAGTTCGGCACCGTGCCGTGGACGCACGCGGCGATCTCCGGCTTCGTCGTCGACCCCGACCGCAAGAAGATGTCGAAGTCGAAGGGCAACGTCGTCACGCCGATCGACGTGCTCGAGCGCTACGGCACCGACGCGGTGCGCTGGCGGGCGGCGGGCGCCCGGCCGGGTGCGGACTCGCCGTTCGACGAGGCGCAGATGAAGGTCGGCCGCCGGCTGGCCATCAAGATCCTCAACGTCGGCAAGTTCGTGCTGGGGCTCGGCGCGTCGGCGGGGCTGTCGGCCGAGCAGGTCACCGAGCCGATCGACCTCGGGCTGCTGGCCGGGCTGGCCGCGGTGGTCGAGGAGGCGACGGCGGCGCTGGAGGCCTACAACTACACCCGCGCGCTCGAGGTGACCGAGGCCTTCTTCTGGCAGTTCTGCGACGACTACGTGGAGCTGGTGAAGTCCCGGGCCTACGGCTCGGACGACGCCGCGCGCTCCGCCCAGGCCACGCTGGCGCTCGCGCTGTCGGTGCAGCTGCGGCTGTTCGCCCCGGTGCTGCCGTTCGTCACCGAGGAGGTCTGGTCGTGGTGGCAGGCCGGGTCGGTGCACCGCGCGTCGTGGCCGGAGACGGCCGAGCTGCCCGCGGGCGGGGACCCGGCGGTGGTGACGGTGGTGGCCGCGGCGCTGGCCGGGGTCCGCAAGGCCAAGTCCGACGCCAAGCAGTCGATGCGGGCCGACGTCGAGTCGGCGACCGTCACCGCGCCGGCCGAGCAGGTGGCGCTGGTCGAGGCGGCCCGCCGCGACCTGGTCGAGGCCGGCCGGATCGCCGCGCTGGAGATCGTCGCCGGCGAGGGCCCGCTGTCGGTCGACGTCACCCTCGCCCCGCCCGCGGAGGCCTGACCCCGAGGTGACCGTGTGCGCTGATGGGCAGGTTCCGCCAGGTTCCTTGCCGATCAGCGCACACGGTCGAGCCTCCTCCGCGCGGCCCGCACGGCGAGGATCTCCCGGCGGCAGGCATCGGGTGATGCGGTGAGCCGTCGGTAACCGAAGCGGAGGGTCTGCCACCCCACCGTGGCCAGCAGGGCGTCCCGGCTGATGTCGGCCTCCCGCTGGTCGCGGGAGCCGTGCCAGGCGGCGCCGTCCAGCTCCACGGCGAGGAGGACGTCGTCGTAGGCGGCGTCGAGGAGGAAGGTCCGCCCGGCAACGGTCACCGGACGCTGCTGCACGAACGGTGGCATCCCGGGGGCGCGCAGCACCTCGAGGCAGCCCCAGATCTCCAGCTCGCTCCTGCAGCCGCTCGCCAGCAGCGACACCAGGTGCGCCAGCTCGGCCCGGCCGGGCAGCCGGCCGCGGTCGGCGAGTTCGAGCTCCAGGTCACGCGGGCGGCACTGCCGTTGCCGCACCGCCGTGATGGCGGCGGCCCGGACGTCATCACGGGACAGCCCGGACGGCCGACCCCACGTGTCGACGACGGACCGCTCCACCGACGTGACCGCCAGACCGGCGACCCGGCGCCGCTCCTCGTACACGCCCGGCGCCCGGTGCACCGCGACGCCGGCGGAGCCGCGGGCGCTCCTCGCACTGTCGACGGAGAGGTGCACGGGTCCGGCCGGATGGCGTACCAGCTCCCACAGGGCGAGCGCGGTGACATGGCTCGCGACGGCCTCCCGGCCCTCGAGAGCGGCGGCCACCCGCACCCGCCAGTCCGGCGCCGCACCCGGCAGCGCCACGACACCCGGCCGGAGCCGGACCAGCCGTCCCTGGGAGACCCAGTACCCGACCGTGCGCCGGCTGACCCGGGTCAGGAGCTCGTCGGTGGTCACCCAGCCGTCCGGGCCGACCACCGCGGAGACGTCGATCGCCACGCCCGGAGGGTGCTGGTGCGGACGACGGCGCGGGTGCCCACGGCGGGATCTGTGGACGACGGCGCGGGTGCCCACGGCGGGATCTGTGGACGACGGCGCCGACCGTGTGCGCTGATCGGCAGGTCACCCGGCGGGAACTGCGCATCGGCGCCCACTGTGGGGGCGGGAACGCGGAACGGCCCGCCTCCCGGGGGAGGCGGGCCGTCGGTCAGCGGGTGGTGCTCAGGCCGACTTCTCGCGGGGGGCGCGGGTGGGCTTGCGCGGCACGATCGTCGGGTTGACGTGCTCGAGCACGACCTCCTTGGTGATCATCACCGAGGCGACGTCGTCCCGGCTCGGGACGTCGTACATCACCGACTGGAGGACCTCCTCCATGATCGCCCGCAGGCCACGGGCGCCGGTGCCGCGCAGGATCGCCTGGTCCGCGATCGACTCGAGCGCGTCCTCGGTGAACTCCAGGTCCACCCCGTCGAGCTCGAACAGCCGGCGGTACTGGCGCACCAGGGCGTTCTTCGGCTCGGTGAGGATGTTGATCAGCGCCTCGCGGTCCAGCTTCTGCACGCTGGTGATCACCGGGAGCCGGCCGATGAACTCGGGGATCATCCCGAACTTCAGCAGGTCCTCCGGCATGACCTCGGCGAAGGCGTTGGCCTCCTCGATCTCCTTCTTGCCGCGGATCTCGGCGCCGAAGCCGATGCCCTGCTTGCCGGCCCGCTGCTCGATGATCTTCTCGAGCCCGGCGAAGGCGCCGCCCACGATGAACAGCACGTTCGTCGTGTCGATCTGGATGAACTCCTGGTGCGGGTGCTTGCGGCCACCCTGCGGGGGCACCGACGCCGTCGTCCCCTCGAGGATCTTCAGCAGCGCCTGCTGCACACCCTCACCGGAGACGTCCCGGGTGATCGACGGGTTCTCGCTCTTGCGGGCGATCTTGTCGACCTCGTCGATGTAGATGATGCCGGTCTCGGCCCGCTTGACGTCGTAGTCGGCGGCCTGGATCAGCTTCAGCAGGATGTTCTCGACGTCCTCACCGACGTAGCCGGCCTCGGTCAGCGCCGTGGCGTCGGCGATGGCGAACGGGACGTTGAGCATCCGGGCCAGGGTCTGCGCCAGGTGCGTCTTGCCGCAGCCCGTGGGGCCCATCAGCAGGATGTTGGACTTGGCCAGCTCGACCGAGTCGTCGCGGCCTCCGGCGCCGCCGGCCTGCACCCGCTTGTAGTGGTTGTAGACCGCGACCGAGAGCGTCCGCTTGGCCTTGTCCTGGCCGATGACGTACTGCTCGAGGAAGTCGTGGATCTCCTTGGGCTTCGGCAGTTCGTCGAACTTGAGGTCCGACGACTCCGAGAGCTCTTCCTCGATGATCTCGTTGCAGAGGTCGATGCACTCGTCGCAGATGTAGACCCCGGGGCCCGCGATGAGCTTCTTGACCTGCTTCTGGCTCTTGCCGCAGAACGAGCACTTGAGCAGGTCACCGCTCTCACCGATTCGTGCCACCTGCTGACCTCCACCTCGGGGGAATCAGGCCCTGGTCCCAGGTGCCTGCGTGTGAACTGGTGCTGCTGTCCCGTGCACGGCCCCGCACTCCGCGAGGCTCTCCTCCCGGCGCTCTGGGCCGGGGATCGGGCGCTCGCCGACGGTACCTGGAGGCACCGGTGCCGAAGGGCGATGACTCGCCCGCCGGTCCGACGCCTGACCACATGCGTCCCGCGTCTCCCGACGGTACGGGTCGAGGGCGCGACACGCGCCCCCTCGACCCGTACCGATCGCGATCAGCCGGGGAGCGCGTTCAGCTTCCGGCTCTGGATGACCTCGTCGACCATGCCGTAGGCCTTGGCCTCGTCGGCGGTGAGGATCTTGTCGCGCTCGATGTCGGTGCGGACCTGCTCGACGGTCTGACCGGTGTGCCGGGCGAGGATCTCCTCCATCTGCGACCGCACCCGCTGGATCTCCGCGGCGTGGATCTCCAGGTCCGACACCTGACCACCGGACTCACCCGACGGCTGGTGGATGAGCACGCGGGAGTACGGCAGCGCCAGGCGCTTGCCCGGCGTCCCCGCCGCGAGCAGGACGGCGGCGGCGGAGGCGGCCTGGCCCATGCAGACGGTCTGGATGTCGGGCCGGACGAACATCATCGTGTCGTAGATGGCCATGAGCGACGTGAACGAGCCACCGGGCGAGTTGATGTAGATCGTGATGTCGCGGTCCGGGTCGGCCGACTCGAGCGTGATCAACTGCGCCATCACGTCGTTGGCCGAGGCGTCGTCGATCTGCACCCCGAGGAAGATGATCCGTTCCTCGAAGAGCTTGTTGTACGGGTTGGACTCCTTCATGCCGTAGCTCGTGCGCTCCACGAAGGAGGGCAGGATGTAGCGGCTGGAGGGCATCTGGAAGCTCATGGGTGTCCCTCCGGACTCAGTTGTCGGTGACCGGGTTGGCGCTGTCGGTCATCGCGGCCTTGCTCACCACGTGGTCGACGAAGCCGTACTCGAGGGCCTCGGCCGCGGTGAACCAGCGGTCGCGGTCGGAGTCCCTCTCGATCTGCTCGACGCTCTGGCCGGTGTGGAAGGACTGCAGCTCGTTGAGCTCCCGCTTGGTCCGGCGGAACAGGTCGGCCTGGATGGCGATGTCCGACGCGGTGCCGCCGACGCCGGCCGAGGGCTGGTGCATCATGATCCGCGCGTGCGGCAGGGCGTAGCGCTTGCCCTTGGTCCCGGCGGTCAGCAGGAACTGGCCCATCGAGGCGGCCAGGCCCATGCCGTAGGTGGCGACGTCGCAGTCGATGAACTGCATCGTGTCGTAGATGGCCATGCCGGCCGTCACGGAGCCACCGGGCGAGTTGATGTAGAGGTGGATGTCCTGCTTGGGGTCCTCAGCGGACAGCAGCAGCATCTGCGCGGCCAGCTGGTTGGCGATCACGTCGTCGACCTGGCTGCCCAGGAAGATGATGCGCTCGCGCAGCAGGCGCTCGTAGACCGAGTCGTTGAGGTTCATCCCCCCGGCGGCGGCACGCATGAGCGGCGCGCTCGCCGGGTTCGGGTTGGTGCTCACGGGTGCGGTGACCTCCGTAGAACTGGCGGTGCAGTCGGTCTCGGTGGGCGGGCGGGGAAGGTGCGCCCGGGGACACCAGGTGTTCCCGGTGGGTGCCGGCGTCTGCGTCGACCCTAACGCGCAGGTGCCGGGGAGCAGTCCCGGCGCGGGGGGTGTTCGCCGTGGGCGCAGCGGCGGCCCGCGACGGCGCGGGCGGTCCACGCCCCGGGACGAGCGACGCCGCCCCTCCCCGGTCGGCGGGGCGGGACGGCGTCGGTCGTCGATCGGGCCTTTCTCAGCTCTTGGCGGCGTCCCCGGCGTCCTCGGTGCCGGCGGCGTCCTCGGTGCCGGCGGCGTCCTCGGTGCCGGCGGCGTCGTCGGTGGCGGACTCCGCGCCGGCCGCCTCGGGAGCGGCGGACTCGTCGGCGGCCGGCTCCTCGGTGGCGGAATCGGCCGGGGCCGGCACGGTCTTCGGGCGCAGCGCCTCGAGGTCGACGACGTTGCCGGAGGCGTCGGTGATCGTCGTCTGCTCCAGCAGCTGGGCCAGCGTCTTCGTCCGGCGGACGTCGGCGACGAACTCGGCGATGTTGCCGCCCTGCTGCAGCTGCTGGGCGTACTGCTCCGGGCTCATCCGGTTGCGCTGGGCCTGGGCCATGATCTGCGCCGACAGGTCGTCGTTGTCGACGGTGACCTCACGGGCGTCGGCGATCGCATCGAGGATGAACTGGGTGCGCACCGCCTCCTCGATGTTCTTGCGCTGGTCGGTGTCGTAGGCCTCGCGGCTCTCGACGCCGGACATCGACAGGAAGCCGTCCCAGTCCATCCCGGCCTGCTGGAGCTCGTTCTGCATGGCCTGGTTGCGCCACTCGATCTCGCGCTCGACGAGGTTCTCGGGGATCGGCGCCTCGACGGTCTCGAGCAGGTGCTCGACCAGCTTGTCGCGGGCCTGCGCCCCCTGCTGGAGGACCTTGGTGCGGGCCAGCCGGGTGCGGACGTCCTCGCGGAGCTCCTCGAGGGTGTCGAACTCGCTCGCCGTGGAGGCGAACTCGTCGTCGAGCTCGGGCAGCTCCTTGGTCTTCACCGAGCGCACGGTGACGGTGACCTCGGCCGTCTCGCCGGCGTTCGGGCCGGACAGCAGCGGGGTCGAGAAGGTCTTCGACTCGTCGGCCGACAGCCCGCGGACGGCGTCGTCGAGGCCCTCCATGAGGTTGCCGGAGCCGACCTCGTAGGACATGCCGCTGGTCGTGCCGTCCTCGAGCACCTCGCCGTCGAGCGTCGCCTCCAGGTCGATGGAGACGAAGTCGCCGTCCTCCACCGCGCGGTCGACGGCGGTGAGCATGGCGAACCGCTCCCGCATGACGGTGACCTGCTGGTCGATCTCCTCGTCGGTGACCTCGACGTCGTCGACGGTCACGGCCAGGCTCTCCAGCGACGGCAGGTCGATCTTGGGGGCGACGTCGACCTCGGCGGTGAAGGCGAGGGTGTCGTTGTCGTCGAGGCGGGTGACCTCGATGTCGGGCTGGCCCAGGACGCGGACCTGGTTCTCCCGCACGACCTCGGAGTAGACCTCCGGGATGGCGTGCTGGACGACCTGCTCGAGGACGACGGGGCGGCCGATCCGCTGGTCGAGCACCCGGTTGGGCACCTTGCCCGGGCGGAAGCCGGGCACCCGCACCTGCTTGCCGAGCTCCTTGTAGACCTCCCCGAAGGCGTGGTCCAGGTCCCCCCAGGGCACCTCGATCGCCATCCGGACCCGCGTGGGGCCCAGTTCCTCGATGGTGCTCTTCACAGCGGCAGTGCTCCTCGATCGACAGACAGGGGTTGGGCGCCGGGCCGGTCCGACAGCGCCGGGTCGACCCACGAGTCTAGAGACACGCGCGCGACGGCCGGGGTGGCGGGATGGGACGCACACCGGCCTCGCGACGTCGGGGTGGCGGGATTTGAACCCACGGCCCCCCGCTCCCAAAGCGGGTGCGCTACCAAGCTGCGCCACACCCCGTGGCGCACCGAGTCTAGAAGGACCTCCCTGCCCGCCACCGCTCGCATGCCCGCGGCGGGACCCTGCAGGCAGGCCGGGAGGTCAGCCCACCGGACGGCGGGCCTCCGCGACCTCCGCGATCGAGGCGGCGGCCCGGCGCGGGCCGTCGTAGCCGGCGTAGACGGCCTGCAGCTCCCGCGCCCGCCGGCCGAACCGCTGGTCGCCCAGCACCGCGGTGACGCCGTCCCGGACCTGCTGCGGGTCGGGGGTGTCGGTCCGCAGCGCCACGCCGGTCCCCGACCAGGTCACCCGCGCCGACACCTCCATCTTGTCCTCGGTCAGGCCGGCGACCACCAGCGGGACGCCGTGGGCCAGCGCCGTCTGCACGCCGCCGTAGCCGCCGTTGGTGACCATGACGTCGACCAGCGGGAGCAGCTCGGTGAACGGGACGAACGGCGTCACCCGCAGGTTGGCCGGGCGGTCGTCGGCGGGCAGCACCTCGTCGGCGTCGAAGCCGATGGCGGTGGCGATGACGAGGGCGTCGAGGCCGGCGAGGGCGGCGACCGTCGGCAGGATGAGGTTGCGGGGGTCGGTGGCGATCGTGCCCTGGGTGACGAGCACGACCGGGCGGCCGGCGGCGCGGGCGGCGAGCACGTCGGCCCACCACGGCGGCGGGGTGAGGTCGTCGATGCCGGCGGGCAGCATCGGGCCGACGAACTCCACGGTGCCCGGCAGGTCGCGTCGCTCGTACTCGAACTCCGGGACGCTCGGGACCAGGTAGCGGTCGGCGAGGTGCGCGCCCCAGTCCATGAAGTAGCTGGTCATCGGCGGCAGGCCGAGCCGGGCGCGGACCTGCTCGGCGGCCCGCTGGCACTCGGCGAGGACGACGCTGCGCAGCGCCCAGTTCAGCGACCGGTTCCGCAGCCGGCCCAGCGTCGAGGACGACGGCAGCAGCCCGGTGCCGAACGGCGGGGCGTCGGCGCTGGAGATGCCGAGCGGCGACACGGAGAACACGACGCTCGGGATGCCGCGCCGCTCGCCGGCGATCGGGCCGGCCATGAACCCCTGCTCGGCGACGACGACGTCGGGGGCGAACTCGTCGAGGACGCGGTCGAGCTCGGCGACCCAGTCGGGGATCGGCCGGATGAAGACGTCGAGGATCGCCGCCTTGAGCGCCTGGAGGCCGGGCCTGCGGCCGGGCCGGGCGTCGATCTCGGCGTCGTCGAAGTCCAGGGCCGGGTCCATGCGGACGGCAGTGGCGCCGACCTTCTCGACCAGCGGCAGGTACTTGCCGCCGGTGTACCAGGCGACCTCGTGGCCGTCGGCGACCAGCTGCTGGGCGATCGGCAGGCCGGGACGCAGGTGGCCGGCCATCGGCATGGTGGTGAACAGGATGCGGGACATGGCGTGCTCCTCGGGTTCGGCTCCCGCACCGGGCGGGAGGGGCGACGGGCAGACCGTGCGCCCGGCCGCTTGACGGCTCCTCGACGCGGCGCGACGCTCCTGCCGCCCCGGCTGGACGCCCGCTGAACGCGCAGCTCGCCCGGCCGCGGAACGGGAACGGGGAGGAGGCGGGCGTGCGCTACGGGCTGCTCGGCGCGGTCGAGGCCCGCCGCTCGCCCGGCGACCGGCCGCTGGACCTCGGCAGCCCGCTGCAGCGGGTGCTGCTGGGCCTGCTGCTCACCGAGGCGGGGCGGCCGGTGTCGGTCGACCGCATCGTCGAGGAGCTGTGGGGCGAGGCGGCGCCGGCGGACCCGGAGGCCTCGGTGCAGACCTACGTCTCGCGGCTGCGCCGGCTGCTCGGGCCGGACGCCGTGGCACGGACCCCGGCCGGCTACCGGCTCGCGGCGACGCCGGGCGACGTCGACGCCGGCCGGTTCGCCGAGCTGGCGGCGGCCGCCGGCGAGGCGCTGGGCCGGGGGGACGCCGCCGCCGGGCTGGCCGCCGCGGAGGACGCCCTGGGGCTGTGGCGCGGGCCGGTCGCGCTCGAGGACGCCGGCGACCGGGCCTTCGCGGTCGCCGCCCGCACCCGGCTGGACGCGCTGCGCGCCGCCTGCCGCGAGGACGCGGTCGCCGCCCTGGTCTGCCTGGGCCGCGCCGGTGCGGCGGTCGCGCGGGCCGAGGAGCTGGTCGCCGAACACCCGCTGCGGGAGCGGCCGTGGGTGCTGCTGCTCGACGCGCTGCACGCCGCCGGCCGGACCGCCGAGGCGCTGGCCCGCTACACCGACGTCCGCCGGCTGCTCGGCGCGGAGCTCGGCGTCGAGCCGGGGCCGGCGCTGCGCGAGGCCCAGGCGCGGGTGCTCCGGAGGGAACCGGCGCCCCCTCCCCCGGCACCGGGCGCCGCGGGCCCCGCCCTCGTGGGCCGCGACGCGGAGCGGTCCGCCGTGCGCGCCGTCGTGGCGGGGCTGCCGCGCTCGGGCCCGCGGTTCGTCCTGGTCGAGGGCGAGGCCGGCATCGGCAAGACCCGGCTGGCGGCCGAGGCGGTGGCCGGGCCGGGCGTGCGGGTGGCGTGGGGCCGCTGCCACGAGGACGACGACGCGCCCGCGCTGTGGCCGTGGCAGCAGGTGGTCTCGGAGCTGTCGGGGCGGGCCGACCCGCTGGCCCTCCCCGGCGAGGGGGCCTTCGCCGCCTTCGAGCGCGCACTGGGCACCCTCGTCGCCGCGTCGGCCGAGGCGCGGGTGGTCGTGGTGGTGGACGACCTGCACTGGGCGGACCCGGCGTCGCTGCGGCTGCTCTCCTTCCTCGCCGTCGAGCTGCGGCACGGGCCGGTCGCGGTGCTCGCGACCTGCCGCTCGGGGGTGCCCGACCCGGCGCTGGCCCAGGTCCGCGCGACGCTGGCCCGCACCGCCGGCTTCACCCACCTCGCGCTGGCGCCGCTGGACGCCGCGGCGACGGCGGAGCTGGTGCGCGAGGTGGCCGACCTGGACGACGCGGCGCTGGCCGACCTGCACGCGCGGTCGGGCGGCAACCCGTTCTTCGCGACCGAGCTGGCCCGGGTGGCGGCGTCCGGTGGCGCGGACCGCGCGGTGCCGGCGGGCGTGCGGGACGTCGTCGAGCGCCGGCTGGCCCGGCTGCCCGAGGAGGTGCGGGCGGTGCTGCGGCTGGCCGCGGCGGCGGGCCAGCGGTTCGACGTCGCCCTGCTGCAGCGGGCCTCCGCAGGGGACGACGACGCCCTCGTCGACGCGCTGGACGCCGCCCAGACCGCGGACCTGGTGCGCCCGGCCGGCGCCGGTCGCCTGGCCTTCGCCCACGCGCTGGTCCGCGAGGCGCTGCTGGCCGACGTCCCGGAGCTGCGCCGGGGCCGCCTGCACGCCCGGCTGGCGGCGGCGCTGCCGGAGACGGCCGACCCGTTCGAGCGGGCGCACCACCTGGTCGCCGGCCGGCCGTTCACCGACGCCGCGGCCACGGTGGCCGCCTGCGAGCGGGCCGCCACGCGCGCCGCCCACGAGCACGCGCACGAGACCGCGGCCCGCTGGTGGGAGCGCGCGCTGGAGGCGCTGGACGCCGAGCCCGGCGGCGGGCCGCCGGACCTGCGGCAGGACATCCTGCTCCGCGCGGGCACGACGATGGCCCGCTCCGGCTCGTGGGAGGCCGCGACCGGCCTGCTCACCGCCGCCGTGGACGCCGCGCTGACCCGGGGCGACGCCGCCACCGCGGCGGCCGCCGCCGACCGGTTCTGCCGGCTGGCCGGGCTGTGGTTCCCGGTCGCCTACGGCAGCTACCCGGAGGACCTCGTGCGCCGGCTGGAGGCGGTGCTGGCCGCGGCCGGGGACGACGCCGCCGCCCGCGTGCGGAGCCAGGCCGCGCTGGCGACGGCCTGCCACTACGGCCCCGACCGCGGGCGCAGCGACCGGGAGTCCGCCGCGGCCCTCGCCCTGGCCCGCACGACCGGCCGCGACGACCTGCTGGTCACCGCACTGTCGGCGCGGCTGTCGGCGGCCTGGCTGCCGGGCGACGAGGACGAGCAGATCGCCACCGCCACCGAGCTGCTCGGGCTCGCCGCCGGCCCGGAGCGCGCCGACGTCGCCGTCCTGGCGCTGGCCCGCCGGTCGACCGCCCGCCTGGTGCTGGGCGACCTCGCCGGCGGCGACGCCGACCTGGTCGAGGCCTGGGACGTCGCCCAGCGGCACGACCTGCCGCTGCTGCAGGCGCAGTGCGTGAGCATGCAGGCGGCGCGGGCGACGCTCGACGGCCGCCACGACCTGGCGATGGAGCTGGTCGACCGGGCGTACGTGCTCACCCAGCGGACCCAGCTCTACACGCAGGACTGGACCGACCTGGTCATGCGCGCGTTCATCTGGATCGACCAGGGCTGCCTGGCCGAGCGCCTGACCGGGCTGCCGGCGGAGTCGTCGTCGGCCGGCGGTGCCCAGGCGTTCGTGCTGGCGCTGGCACTGCTGCAGACCGGGCAGGCGCCGGCGGCCGCGGCGGTGATGGCCGAGCACGACGCGTTCCGCGCCTGGCCGATGCAGTGGGACTGGCTGTCGCTGACCTGCTGGCAGGCGCTCATCGCCGGCGACCTCGCCAACGCCGGGGCGCTGCCGGACCCCGCGGTGGCCGCGGCGATCGCCGACCGGCTGCTCCCCCACGCCCACCGGCTCGCCCTCCAGGGCGGCATCGGCGCGCTCGGCCCGACGGCGCTGTACCTGGGGCGGGCCGAGGCGGCGGCCGGCCGGACCGCGGCCGCGGAGGAGCACCTGCGCCAGGCGGTCGCGGTCAGCGAGCGGCTCGGGCTGCGGCCGTCACTGGCCCGGGGGCTGCTGGCGCTCGCCCGGCTGCACGCGGCGCGCGGCGACCGGGGCGCGGCCGCCGGGGAGGCGGCCCGGGCGCGGGCCGTCGCGGAGGAGGTGGGCATGCGGCTGGTCGCCCGGGACGCGGGGCGGCTGGCTGAGGGCTGAGCGAGGGCCGGACGGCGGTCAGCGCTCGGCGACGGCGTCCTCGCCGACCTCCTCGAGGCCGGTGGTGGCCTGCAGGGACTCGTACAGCCGGCCCAGCAGCCGGGCCAGGTCCTCGCGCTCGTCGGGGCTGAGCTTCTCCAGCATCCGGGTGAGCCTGCCGAAGTGGGTGTCGGCGGCCCGGTCGACCATCTCGCGGCCGGCGTCGGTGAGCTCCACGTAGACCATGCGGTTGTCGTCGGGGTCCCGCTCCCGGCGGACGAGCCCCTCGCGCTCCAGGCGCTTGACCCGAAGGGTCAGCCCCCCGGTGGTGACCAGGGTCCGGCGGGCGAGCTCCCCGGCACTCAGGCGGTGGTCCTGCCCGGACCGCCGCAGGGCCGCCAGGACGTCGAACCCCGGTTCGCTGGTGCCGACCTCGGCGAACCCGTCGGCGATCGCGGACCGGTAGAGCAGGAAGCTCCGGTGCAGCCGGCCGAAGACCTCCATGGCGGAGACGTCCAGGCTCGGTCGGACCCGGGCCCACTGGCCGATGATGTCGTCCACGGCATCCCGGGACGTGGACGGTGCGGAGGTCATGGGGTCTCCTCAAGCTGTGCGGCGGCGCCCCGCCTGCAGACATCTTTCCACTGAACTATCTCTCCGCCCCGGAACTTCCGGGACAGAGAGTGAGGACCTGCTCCCATCGGGTGAGGCGCGACGGGCGGCCGCGGGGTCACCTGCTCAGCCCCCGCCGCCGGCGCTCCCGATGACCCCCTGCGCCTCGATCTCGACCTTCAGGCCCGGATCGACCAGCGCCGAGACCTCGACCAGGGTCGAGCAGGGGAAGTCGCCCGAGAACACCTCCGAACGTGCCCGGCCGACCGCGGCCTTGTCGTCGATCTCGGTCAGGTACACGCGCAGCACGAGGATGTCGTCCACCCGCGCGCCGCAGGCCTCGGTCAGCTCCCTGATCCGCCGGAAGGTCTCCCGCGCCTGCGCGTAGGCGTCCGCCCCGCCCACCGGGCCGTCCGGCCCGCCGGCGTGCATGCCGGACAGGAAGAACTGGTCGCCGTGCACCCGCGCGTTGCTGAACATGCCCGGCCGGGGCGGCTCCGGCACCGACTCCGCGCTGACCCTCATCCGCGCCCCTTCCGCTGGTCGGACTCCCGGGTGAGCCGCTCGCGCACCGGGGCGAAGTCGTAGGTCGGGTAGAAGTCGGTGTGGAAGACACCCCAGGCGCGACGCTCCAGCTCGACGTTCACCGCGGCGAGCCGGCCGGCCGGCAGCCGCAGCGTGACGATCTGGCCGACGCCCATCGCGACCACCCAGGAGACGACCTCGCACCCCTCGGGCGGGAAGCCGTGCCACCAGTCGGCGTCGTCGAGCTTGCGCTGCAACTGCTCGAGGTTCTGCGTCTGGTCGTGCCGCAGGAAGACGGTCAGCAGCATCGTCCCGTCGTCGGGGACGGCCTCGGCCGTCCCCGACGACGCGTTCGCCTCAGGCACCGGGTGCGGACACCAGCTGCGCGGCCTGCGCCTTGGCGTCGGCCCGGTACATCCGGCGGATCCGCGAGACGCCCAGGTCGTGCTGGTAGAGGTGCTCGTCGACGTCGGCATCGGCGGCCAGGGCCTCCAGCACCACCCGGTCCTGCTCCAGCACCGCCCAGTGCCTGGCCTCGAGCTGTGTCCGGTACAGGAAGCGCCACACCTCCCGCTCCCAGCCCTCCACCCGGCGGGTCCGCCAGTGGAAGATCGCCGAGTTGTCCTCGTCGATCGGGGTCGCCATGCCGACGATGCCGAACACCCCGCCGGGGCCGGCGCTCTGGGCGTAGGGGATCTCGAGGTCGACGTAGTCCATCGAGCCGCGGCAGAACTCCACCCAGTCGAAGTTCACGCCGCGCTGGTCGGTCTTCTCGAAGAAGAAGCCGCGGTCGGTCTCGCGGATCCGGAACCGGGCCGAGGTGTCGCCGCCGAACATCGAGTGCGAGTCGCGGTGCAGGAACGCGCCGTGCATCGGGTCGAGGACGTTGTCCATGTAGAACCGCCACGGACCGGCCCACTCCGCGAAGTTGGAGAACCAGGACACCGCGGGGTCCTTGAGCCGGTCGGGCAGCACGAACTCCGTCGGCGTCGACTCCTCGGTGAGCGGGACGAAGGCGAAGATCGTGTCGGCGGCCTCGACCACCTGGAGCGACACGGTGGCCTTCTTGCCCTCCAGGGTGCAGCCGGGCATGCCGGGCACCGAGACCACCGTCCCGGTGCCGTCCACCTGGACCCCGTGGTACTTGCAGGCCACCCGGTCGCCGAGGTGCTGGCCCACCGACAGCGGGGCGCTGCGGTGCGGGCAGCGGTCCTCGAGCACGGAGATCGTGCCCTGGGCGTTGCGGAACAGCAGCCAGTCGACCCCCAGTCGCTTGACCTTGACCATCTCCCCGGCGCCGACGAAGCGCGACGGGAGGAAGGGGTACCAGCGGTCCCGCAGCCCGGTGGCGGCGATCTCCTCGACGGAGAGTGCCCGGCGGGTGCCGACGACCTTGGGGGTCTTGATCGGCCGGGGCCGGGACGGAGCGGCGGGCTTGGTGCTGACGTCGGTCATCTCAGTCTCCCAGTCGGCGCATCTCGGCGCGGAAGTTGTCCTCGTTCCAGGAGCTCCCGTCGGGAGCGTTCAGACCCAGGCCGTTGAGGCCCTCGATGAGGCCCGGGAGGTCGTGCACGCCACGCCCGAAGACCTCCATGATCGCGCCGGAGAGCTTCTGCTCGTACGGGCTGATCGGGTCGGGGTGCGTCTGGTGTTCTTCCAGGTACTGCTCAGGCACGTGCTTCCTCCCTGGGCTGGGGCGTGAGGGTGCGGAGTCCCTCGGCGATGGACATGAACGCGGTGACCCACTCGGCGAACGAGTGGGGGTTGCTGCGGTGCACCGGCGCGGTGGTGCCGTCGACGACGACCATGACGCCGTTGTCGATGCCGCCGGCCACGGTCTGGGCCTGGGAGATGTCGCTGTCCGGCCGGGGCGCGGCGACGACCACCAACGTGGGCGTGTGCACCTGGCGCAGCAGCTCCCAGTAGCCGGGGTCGGACTCGTCGACCTCCGGGTCCCCGGCCAGGACGCTGATCACCAGGTCGGGCCGGCGGGCGGCGAGCAGCAGCGCCCGAGGCACCGCCGTCCCCGCGGCGATCACGTGCACCGGGCTCGCACCGTGGTGCTCGGTGACCGCCTCGACCGCCTGGGCGAGCCAGGCCTCGTCGTCGGGCTCCCCGGCGGGTGCCCACTCGACGGCGCCCAGGGCGTGCACCTGGTCGAGGAACCAGTCGGCGGGCTCGGCGCCCGCGCGCAGGCACAGGATGCCGGCGGTCAGGTCGTCGCCCTGCTCGGCGGGAGGCTGTTCGAGGGTCATGCTCACGCCCTTCCGGTGGTGGTGGGGATGTGCACCGGCGGGGTGAAGGCGCCGGGCTTGGGCTCCAGGGCGGTCACGTCCACCTCGATCATCACGGGGCGGTGTTCGGCCACCGCCTCGCGGAGCACCGACTCGAACGAGCCGGCGTCGCGGACCAGCCAGTACGGCATGTCCATCGACCGGGCCAGCAGCCCGAAGTCGGGGGTGAACAGGTCGACGCCGGTGACGTCGAAGCCGTTGGCCCGCTGCATGTTGCGCAGGACGCCGTACCCGCCGTCGTTGAACACCAGGACGACGACCCACGCCCGCGTGCCGCCGAGCGAGGCGAGCTCGCCCAGGTGCACCGCCAGGCCGCCGTCGCCGGCCATGACCACCGTCGGGACCTCCGGCCGGCCGACGGCCGCGCCGATGCCCATGGCCAGGCCCTGACCGATGCCGCCGCCGAGCGGGAAGATGTTGGAGCTGCGCTCGTAGAACTCCAGGAGCCGGTTGCCCCACTGGCTCGACGGGATGGTCACGTCGCGGGCCACGACCGCCTCGCGGGGCAGGACGGTGCGCAGCCCGCGGCAGATGTCGGCGTAGCCGCCGATGTAGCCGTACAGGTCGGCGCGGACCTGCTCCCGGACGGCGCGCACCCGCTCGCGCCAGCCGGGCTCGGTGGCGGTGCCGGTCACCCGCTCGAGCAGCGCGGCCAGCACCGGGGCGGCGTCGCCGACCAGCCCGACGTCGGCCGGGTAGACCCGCCCGACCGAGGCCGGGTCGACGTCGATCTGGACGTGCCGTTTGGGCAGCTCGAGGTGGTAGCTCCGGGTCTCGTTGGACCGGAAGTGCGTGCCGATGCTGAGCACCAGGTCGGCCTCGGCCAGCAGCGGGGTGACCGACGGGGTGCTGGCGAAGTTGCCGATCACCAGGTCGTCGTCCTCGGGGATGATCGCCCGGCCCGAGTTGCTGGTGAGCACGCCCGCGCCCAGCCGGTGCGCCAGCTCGGTGAGCTCCGCCTCGGCGGCGGCCGCGCCGCCACCGACCCAGAGCAGCGGTCGTTCCGCGGCGGCCAGCAGCCGGGCGGCCGCGTCGAGGGCGTCGTCGTCCGGGTGCGGCACGGGGGCCGGCTCGGCGACGAACGGCTGCTGCTCGTCGGGGCGGGCGAGGTACTGTAGGTCCGACGGCCACTCGACGCTGGCCGGGCCGCCGGGGGTGCTGGTGATCGCGGCGACGGCCTCCTCGAGGACCGCCTCGGCGCGGTCGGCCGACGGCACGGACGCCGCGAACACCGAGATCGCCTCGAGCATCCTCAGCTGACCGGGGAACTCGTGGATCACGCCGCGCGAGGGGCCGGTGGCCGCCGCGTCGTAGTGCTCGGAGTCGATCTGGCCGGTGATGTGCAGCACCCGGCTGCCGGCGGTGAGCGCCTCGACCATCGACCCGGCGGCGTTGCCCGCCCCCGTGCCGGTGCTGGTCAGTGCCACGCCGATGCGGCCGGTGGCGCGGGACCAACCGTCGGCGGCGTTGACGACGGCGGCCTCGTGGCGCATCTCGACGAAGGTCAGCTCGCGGGCGACGGCCTCGACCAGCGGCAGGTTGTGCACGCTGATGACGCCGAAGGCGGTGTCGATGCCGTGTCGCTTCATGACGGCGACGAGGACGTCACCGCCGGTGGGCTGGCGAGGGGTGCTGGTCATGGCGCGGAGGTCCTGTCGCAGTCGGGTCAGATGTATCGGGAGACGCCGCCACCGACGTCGATGGTGGCGCCGGTGCAGTAGCTCGACAGCGGCGAGAGCAGGGTGACGATCGGGAAGGCGACCTCCTCGGCCCGGCCGAAGCGGCCCAGCGCGATGCCGCGGTCGGCGGCGATCTCGGCGCTCCACTCCTCGTAGCTCCGGGACGTGCCGGCGGCCTCGTACCGGCGCCGCCACTGGCCGGTGTCGATCAGCCCGAGCGCCACCGTGTTGACCCGGATGCCGTCGGCCCCGAGGTCCTGGGACAGCGTGCGGGTCAGGTTGAGCAGCGCGGCCCGTGCGGCGGAGGTGACCGCCAGCCGCGCCTCGGGCTGGCGCGCCAGGATCGCGTTGACGTTGACCACCGAGGCCGCGTCGGACGCCGCCAGGTGCTTGCGCGCGGCCCGGATGACGTTCCAGGCGCCGAACACCTTGAGCTCGAGCTCCTCGCGGATCTGCTCGTCGGTGGTGTCGCCGATCGGGGCCATCAGGGAGCGGCCGGCGTTGCACACCACGCCGTCCACCCCGCCGAAGGCCGCGACGCCCTCGGCGACCATCGCCTCGACCGAGTCCCGGTCGACGACGTCGCAGGAGACGGCGTGCACCCGGCCGGGGCCGGACAGCTCGTCGACGACCCGCCGCAGCCGGTCCAGGTCGCGGGCCGACGCGACCACCCGGGCGCCCTCGGCGACCAGGTAGCGGGTGGTGGCCAGGCCCACCCCGGAGCTCGCTCCGGTCACGACGACGACGCGGCCGTCCAGTCCCAGGTCCATCTCAGCTCCTCATCACTGGGGCATCACGAAGCCGCCGTCGACCGCCACGACCTGGCCGGTGATGAAGCCGGCCCGGTCCGACAGGAGGTAGGCGACGAGGTCGGCGACGTCCTGCGGGGTCTGCTCGCGGGGCAGCACCCGGTTGTCGGCGTAGAGCTGGTAGCGCTCGGCCGGCACGGTCTCGGTCGCCTCGACCCGGATGAGCCCCGGGGCGACGGCGTTGACGCGGACCCCGTGCGGGCCGGCGTCGCGCGCCATCGTGCGGGTCATGGACATGACCGCGCCCTTGGAGCCCACGTAGTGCACCAGCCGCGGGGAGCCGTAGATGGCGGTGTCGGAGGCGACGTTGACCACCGCGCCCCGGCCCTTGGCCAGCATCTGCGGCACGAGCCGCGCGGCCACCTGCCAGGTGCCCAGCGCGTTGACGGTCATGACCCGCTGGAAGGCCGCCACGTCGAGCTCCCAGAAGGTGTCGCCACCGACGCCGTCGGCCAGCGCGGCGTTGTTGACCAGGGCGTCCGCCCCGCCCAGCTCGGCGGTGCACTCGGCCAGCGCCGCCACCGAGGCGGGGTCGGCGATGTCGACGGTGAGCGCGTGCACCTCGGCGCCGCCGGCCCGCAGCTCCGCGGCCGTCTCCGCCAGCAGCTCGCCGCGGATGTCGCCGAGCACCAGGCGGTCGCCCTCGGCGGCGAGCACCTCGGCGATCACCCGGCCGAGCCCGCGGGCGGCGCCGGTCACGACGCTGAGGCGGCTCATGCGAGGCCCCAGAAGTCGAGCAGCGCCGCGGCGACCTCGTGCGGGCGCTCGGTGACCGCGGCGTGCCCGGCGCCGGGCACCAGGACGAACCTGGCGCCGGGCACGGTCGCGGCCAGCAGCCGGGACTCGTCGACGCCGGTCACCGTGTCGTGCTCGCCGACCAGCACCAGCGTCGGCACCTCGATCGAGGCCAGCAGCCCGGCGGTGTCGGTGGCGGCCATGAACTCCGCGGCGCCCTGGTAGCCGGGCAGCCGCACCCGCGCCATCTCGGCGCGGACGGCCTCGGCGACGACGGGGTCGCAGCCGGGGGCGACCAGCTTCGGAGCGCGCGCGGCGGCGAACGCCGCCGGCCCCTGCTCGACGAGGTCGGCGACCCGGGCCCGCATCGCCGCGGCTCTGGCCGGGCTGGTGCCCGACCCGCGGGTGGAGTCAGCGAGCACCAGGGAGCGCACCCGCTCCGGGTACCGGGCGGCGACGACGGTGGCGATCACCCCGCCCCAGGAGGTGCCGACCAGGTCGACCTGGTCCAGCCCCAGCTCGTCGAGGACCTCGCACACCCGCGCGGGGTGGTCGACGTCCGCCGGGCCGGCCGGGTCGGCCGACTCGCCGTATCCGGGGGCGTCCCAGGACAGGGCGCGCAGCGCGTGCCCGGCCAGGACCGAGCCCACCGGCGCGCACGAGCGGGCGTTGCCGCCGATGCCGTGCAGCAGCAGCACCGCGCGGCCGGTCCCCTCGTCGGTGAGGGAGAGGCCGCCGGCGGTCCGGATGCGGGAGACGACGGGCATGTCAGGCCTCGACCCCGACGCCGAGCCCGGCACCGTTGTCGGCCTCGACCGGGAGGAAGTAGTCCGGCTTGGTGTCGACCAGCTCCCGGGCCCCCGGGTCGGGGATGCCGGCCATGGCCGAGCGGACCGTGGAGGTCGGCGGGCCCGCGGTGCGCCACTGGTCGGAGAGCTCCGGCGTCCGCTTCCAGGTGCGGCACAACCAGGCGTCCTCGTCGACCTGGATGACCTCGGAGGTGTACTCGCAGACCAGCTGCGCCGGGTCGGTGTAGTAGGAGAACGTGTTGTCCCCCGGGCCGTGCCGCCCCGGTCCCCACTGCGGCGTGATGCCGTGCACCTTGAGGCTGCCGATGCCCCGCATGAAGTGGTCGACCGACGCCATCTCGTAGGCGACGTGGTTGACCGAGGCCCACGGTGCCTGGTTGAAGGCGATCACGTGGTGCTCGGGGTTGCACCGCAGGAACGACATCTGGTGCTCCGACCAGTCCGAGACCCGCATGCCCAGCACCTGGCTGTAGAAGGCGGTGGCCCGGTCGATGTCGACGGTGTTCAGGACGACGTGGGCCAGCTTGCGCGGCAGCGCGGCGTAGCCCCGCTCGTCCCGCCGGGGGACGGCGTGCACGTCGGCCGCGAGCTCCACGACCCGGCCCTCCGGGTCGACCAGCGCCAGGCCGTACCCGCCGGCGGCGTCGTCGGAGGGACCGGGCTCGCGCAGCAGCGGGATGCCCAGCCGCTCCAGCGCGCGGGCGGCGTCGTCGATCTCGCGCGGCGTGGCCACGGCGAAGGTGACCCCGCCGAGCGAGTTCTGCGCGGCGTTCTGGAGCTTGAGGATGTGGTGGTCGTCGCTGGTGCCGCGGAGCCAGAACCGGTCGCTGTCGGCCTCGGTGAGGCCCAGCCCCCAGACCTCGCTGTAGAAGTCCTTGGAGGTGACCGGGTCGGGCACTCCGAGGGTGACCGACCGCAGCGCGCGGAGCCGGACGACGGGGGTGTCGGCGTAGTGCATGGGATCTCCTGTCGGGCGGCGGCCCACCTGCGGGGTCCCGCCGCGAACCTGCGAGTGGCGGGGGGCAGCTGGGTCCTTCTTCAGAGTTCGAGGACGAGCTCGCGGCCGCGGCAACGGGAGACGCAGACCATCATCGTCCCGGCGGCCTCGTGCTCCTCCGGCGTGAGCAGGAAGTCCCGGTGGTCCACCTCGCCGGAGAGGACGGTGGTCTCGCAGGTCCCGCAGATGCCCTCGGCGCAGGAGGACGGGACGTCCACGCCGGCGGCCTCGAGCGCCTCGAGCACGGACTCGTCGGGGCCGACGGGGATGCGCTCGCCGGTCGAGTTCAGGACCACGTCGAACGCCTCGTCGACGGTGCCGGGGGGCAGTTCCCGCTCGGGGGCCTTGAACCGCTCCAGCCGGAGCAGGTTCGGGTCCTCCATGCCCTCGGCGACCGCGTCCATCAGCGGCGTCGGGCCGCAGCAGTAGACCAGCGTGCGCGGGTCCTGGCTGTGCAGCATCGCCTTGAGGTCGGGGTAGCGGCCGCTCTCGTCGTCGACGTGCACGTGCCGCCGTTCCCGCGGCAGCTGGTCGACCGCCGGGAGGAAGGCCATCGTCTGCCGGCTGCGGCCGGTGTAGAGCAGCGACCACTCCGCTCCGCGGGCCTCGAGCTCCCGGACCATCGGCAGGATCGGGGTGATCCCGATCCCGCCGGCGATCAGGAAGTGCTTGGGCCCGTCCTCGAGGTGGAACGCGTTCCGCGGGCCGTCGACGACGATGTGCACACCGACCGGCAGCGAGTCGTGGATGTAGGAGCTGCCGCCGCGGGAGTCGGCGGTGCGCAGCACGGCCACGGTCCACCTCCTGGAGTCGTGGGGATCCGAGCACAGCGAGTACTCGCGGACGAGGCCGTTCGGCAGGTGCAGCGCCAGGTGCGCACCCGGCTTCCAGGTCGGCAGCGCCGCCCCGGACGGGTCGACCAGCGTCACGCTGGTGATGCCGTCGGCCTCCCAGGTCTTCTGCTGGACCCGCAGCACGTGCTGCCCGGCCTCGCCCGCGAGGTTCCTCTCCATGCTCCGACTCCTCGTTCGCTACCTGCGGATGGGGCGCCCGCTCAGCGGGTGACGCCGTACATCTCCGAGGTGGGCGGGTAGGTCGGCAGCTGCGGCTTCTGGGTGCCGATGATCACGCACATCAGGGCGTCGGTGTCGCCGACGTTCTTCAGCGAGCGCGGGACGCCGGCCGGGACGCGGATCAGGTCGCGGTAGCCGAGGGTGCGCACGGCCTTCTTGGTGCCGTCCTCGACGTCGTGGACGGCCACCTCCAGCGTGCCCTCCAGGACGAAGAAGACCTCTTCCACGTCGTGGTGGGTGTGCTCCGGGCCGACGGCGCCGGCGGGCAGCCGCATGTTGGAGAAGGTGAAGTGCTCCGCCGCCAGCGTCCGGCTGTCGGCCGAGTGGTCGCCGGTGGCGCCGGAGCCGATGTAGCGGATCTGCGCGCGCTTGAAGCGGTCGCCACCGGCGGCCGCCTGGAAGCCCAGGGTGTCCCAGTCCTCGTAGCGGCTCTCCGCGGTGGCGAGGCAGGAGTCGATGAGGGCCTCGAGGTCGGTGGTCTGGGTCGCCTCGGGCGTTGCGGTCTGCTCGGTCACTGCGTTGTTCCTTCCTGTGTCCCGGCGGGCGGTGTCGCCGCCGGTGGTCCGGGGTGGGGTGTCGGTGCTGGTCGGCGCCGCGCGGTCAGTGCGCGCGGCCCCGGTGCGCGATCGCCTCGATCTCGACGGTGGCCCCGTAGGGGAGGCCGGCCACCTCGACGAAGCTGCGCGCCGGCCGCGGCTCGGCGAAGACCTGCTCGTAGTGCGCGTTCGCCTCGTCGCGCAGGCTGACGTCGGTGACGAAGTAGGTCGTCTTCACGACGTCGGCCAGCTGCATGCCCACGGTGGCCAGCCGCTCGGTGAGGCGCGCGATCGCGGCCTCGATGGCCTCGGTGCGCCCCTGGACGGCGTGCCCCTCGGGGTCCACCGACAGGGCTCCGGAGACGAACGCCAGGTCGCCGACGGCGAAGGCCGGGCTGTAGGGGTGCGCGCTGCTCATCGCTCCTCCCCCTGCAGGTTCGCCCACGGGAGAGGGCGCCCGCTGAGGTCGACGTAGATGCTCTTCTGGTGCATGTAGGACCGGATCCCCTCCCGGCCCTTCTCGACCCCGATGCCGCTCTCCTTCAAGCCGGCGAACGGGGTGGAGATGCTGAACTGCTTGTAGGTGTTGATCCAGACGGTGCCGGCCTTGACGGCGCGGGCCACCCGCCAGGCGCGGGGGAAGTCGGCGGTCCAGATCCCGCAGGCCAGGCCGAAGACGGTGTCGTTCGCCTGCGCGACGAGGTCGTCCTCGTCGTCGAAGACGAGCAGCGTCGCGACCGGCCCGAAGATCTCTTCCTGGCAGATGACGTCGTCGTTGCGGACGTCGGTGAGGATCGTCGGCAGGTAGTAGGCGCCGACGGCCAGCGCCTCGTCGTCGGGGATCCGGCCGCCGCACAGGACGGTGGCCCCGCCGGCCACGGCGTCGTCCACCATCTTCGCGACCGAGTCGCGGTGCGAGTGGGTGATCATCGGGGCCACCTGGGTGCGGGGGTCCCCGCCGGGCCCGACGACCAGCCGCTCCGTCGCGGCGACCAGCCGGGAGACCAGCTCCTCGTGGACGTCGCGGTGGACGAAGATCCGGGAACCGGCGATGCAGCTCTGACCGCTCGAGGAGAAGATCCCGTAGACCAGGCCGGCGACGGTCTGGTCCAGGTCGGCGTCCGGGAAGACGATCGTCGGCGACTTGCCGCCGAGCTCCAGGGTGACGGGCATGATCTTGCGGGCGGCGATCGACCCCAGGTGCCGCCCGGTCGACGTCCCGCCGGTGAAGGTCACCTTGCTGACCTGCGGGTGGGAGACCAGCTCCTCCCCCACGACGCGCCCCGGCCCGGGGAGCACCGAGAGCAGACCGTCGGGCAGTCCGGCCTCCTGCGCGAGCCGGGCCAGGAACAGGGTCACCCACGGCGCCCAGACCGGCGGCTTGGCCACGACGGCGTTGCCGGCGGCGAGGGCGGGGGCGATCTTCTGGGCGTCGCTGGCGATCGGCGAGTTCCAGGGGGTGATGGCCCCGACGACCCCCATCGGCTCCCAGGTGGCGAAGGTCAGGAACGGGCCGCGGGACGGGGTGACGTCCCCGGTCATCGTCTCGAGGCTCGCGGCCATGTAGCGGAAGGTGTTGGCCGCGCTCACGCACAGCGCCTTCGTCTCGGTGCGGGTCTTGCCCGTGTCGAGCGTCTGCAGCGCCGAGACGAGGTCGGCGTTCCGGTCCAGCGCGTCGCCGATCCGGTAGAGCACCCGCGCCCGCTCGTGCGGCAGCAGGTCGGCCCACCCGGTGTCGGCGACGGCCTGCAGGCCACCGCGCACCGCGCGGTCGACGTCGGCGGCGGTCGCGCCGTGCAGGGTGGCGAAGACCACACCGGTGGACGGGTCCACCGACTCGATCAGGTCGCCGGTGCCGCGCTCCCACCGGCCGGCCACGAAGATCTCGTCCGTCAGGAGCGCCTGCAGCTCGGCCGGGGCGGCGGCCGTGCGCGCCGGGTCGTCCACGACCTGTAGTTCGTCGATCATCTGGTCTCCTTCGGTGTCCTCGGGACGTCGGTCTGGCACGTCGGGCTCAGGCGATGAGGGGTGGCCTGGCCGTCATCCCCCGGAGGGTCCGGAGCAGCGAGTAGGGCACCACCGCGCTGGTCTTCGGGTTGTCGGCGCTCGGGCGGTTCTGCACCTGGAAGACGTAGGTGCCCGACCGCCCGGTGGCCTCGATGCGGTGGGTGACCAGCTCCGCCGCGGGGTCGGCGTGCAGCTCCACCACGACCCCCTCGGGGTCGGCCACCGCGAGGGCCAGCGCGCTGGCCACGTTGAGCGACTGCGGGAAGAGCCGGGCCGCCTCGGCCGGGGTGCCCCGGAAGACCAGCACGTCCCCCGTCGCCCCGGTGAGCCGGCGCCGCTCCGCCTCGTCCATCCAGGGCTGGAGCAGGGACTCCGGCTGCTTCGTCGTGCGCAGGACGACCTCGTCCAGCCGCTCGACCGCCGCGGCCGACGCCAGCAGGTCCAGCCCGCCGACCGCGCCGTGGGTGCAGCGCAGCCGGCCCGGGCCGAGCTGGTCGAGCCGGTCCCGCAGGCTCGGGTCCATCAGCGCCCCGATGGAGGTCGCCAGCAGGTCCCGGCCGGCGGTGAGGACCGGCTCGACCGCGCTGAGCAGCGCGGACGCGCCGGCGCACTCGACCACCACGTCACAGGCCTCGATGGCCTGCTCCAGGCTCATCTGCGGCACCGGCGGGGCGGAGAGCTCCGACCGGTTGACGACGGCGACCAGCGTGGCGCCCTCGACCGCACCGGCCAGGAGCTCCCGCGCCACGGTCCTGCCGATGGCCCCGTAGCCCAGCAGGGCCACGCGGGGCCCGGCCCCCCGGGCGCCGGCCGTGGGGCCGGCGTCCGGGGTGCGAGCCGCAGCCTCGGCAGGGAGTGACATCGGTCAGGAACCCTCGGGCACGTAGGTGAACTCGGCGGCGTCGTAGCCCTCCTCGAGGAGCTCCTGCTCCACGAGGATGTCGACGACCCGCTGGATCTGCTCGACGTCGGTCTCGGCGAAGAAGTCGGGCAGGGCCATGTTCTGCGCGACGTCCTCGGGCACGTTGGCGACGCCCGGCAGCCAGGTGCGGAACTCCTGCTCGTTGGCCTCGATGTCCCCGCCGGCGGCGTACATCGCGCGGATGAACGCGTTGATCGTGTTCGGGTTCTCGGCGATGAACGCGTCGCTGGAGATGAAGTTGGAGACCGCGAGGCCGGCGTTGGGACCGTTCGGGTCGGCGAGGTCGACCACCTCACGCATGCCGGCACCCAGAGCGGCCGAGGAGAAGGGCTCGGGTGAGTAGCCGACGTCGATGGAGGCGGACTGGACACCGGCCAGCATCTCCGGGAACGGGACCTCGACGAAGGTCGGCTCGACGTCCTCGAGGCCCTCCTCGTTGAGCAGGTTCCGCAGGGTGACGTCGCCGATGTTGTTGGTCGCGTTGATCCCGATGGTCTTGCCGTTCAGGTCCTCGAGGGTCTGCACCGGGGAGTCCGGTGGGACGTAGACCGACAGGCCGCCCGGGCCGAGCGCGCTGGTGAGGACGACGGTCTTGATCGGCAGCCCGGTCTGGGTCGCGATCGAGGTCGAGATGGTGTTCGAGAAGCTGAGGTCCAGCTGGCCGGCGGCGACGTTCTGCGCGGCGATCGGGCCGCCCTGCACGGGCTCGAGGGTGACCGTCAGGCCCTCGTCCTCGAAGAAGCCCTTCTCCTGGGCCCAGTAGAGCGCCGCGTAGTCGGCCAGCGGGAGCGACCCGACGGTGAGTTCCGTCGTCTCCAGGCCACCGTCGCCGGAGCCCTCCCCGCCACCCGCGGCGGGCTCGTCGGAGCCACACGCGGACAACCCCAGCGTCGCCACGACGGCCATCCCCGTCACCGCGCTTCGGAACCTCATACCAATACCTCCGGCCTCAGAATCTTTGCACTCAACTATCGGGTCAAGCGTGACGGACGGCACGCTCGCTGTCAACGCCTGCGGGTTGCCTCGGCGACCCGTCAGGCCACCTCCTGCGGAACGCTCCCCGGGGTGCGCAGCAGCCGGGTCACGTGCCCGCGGATCTCCACGAAGCGCGGGTCGGTCTTGGTGGTGATGTGGTCGCGCGGGCGGGGCAGGTCGACCTCGATGACCTCGCTGACCACGCTGGGCGGGGCGGAGAGCACGAAGATGCGGTCGGCCAGGTAGACGCTCTCGTCGATGTCGTGGGTGACGACGAGGACGGTGATGCCCAGCTCCTGCTGGATCCGCATGAGCAGGTCCTCGAGGTCGGCTCGCGTCTGCGCGTCGACCGAGGCGTAGGGCTCGTCCATCAGCAGCAGCTTGGGGTGGCTGGCCAGCGCCCGGGCGATCGCGACGCGCTGCTGCATGCCGCCCGACATCTCCCAGGGGTAGAGCTTCTCCTTGCCGGAGAGGCCCACCTCGTTGATGGCGAACCGCACCCGCTCCGCCCGCTCCTTGGCAGGCAGGTGCTTGATCGGGAAGGCCACGTTCTTGTCCACCCGCATCCACGGGTACAGCGAGCGCGAGTAGTCCTGGAACACCATGGCCAGGCCGTCGGGCACCCCGGTGACGGGCGCGCCCTCGAACGTGACGCCCCCGGAGGTCGGGGTGTCGAGGCCGGAGATGATCCGGAGCAGCGTCGACTTGCCGCAGCCGGAGGGGCCGACGATGACGCTGATCTTGTGCGCCGGCACGTCGGCGCTGATGCTGCGCACCGCCATGTTCGGGCCGTAGCTCTTGGAGACGGCGTCCAGCTGGAGTTCGGTCTGGTTCGTGGTGGGCACGGTGTTGTCAGTCATCCTGCTGAGTCGCTCCTCGGTGCCAGGCGAGCGCGCGTCGCTCGACGAACTTGAAGATGATGTTGAAGAGCACACCCAGGATCACCAGCGCGACCAGGACCGACCAGAAGCCGCCGTAGTCGAAGTTCCGCTGGGACTGGATGAGCAGGTAGCCCAGCCCGTTCTCGGACTTCTGCAGCTCCGAGATGATCATCAGGATCAGGGACAGGGACAGCGACGTCCGGATGCCGGCGAAGATCTTGGGCGAGGCCCCCGGCAGGACGATGTGGAACAGGACGTCGCGCCCGGGGATCCGGAAGACCTGCGCCGCCTGCGCCCGGACCGCCCCGATCGAGCTCACGCCGTCGATGGTGTTGAGCAGGATCGGCCAGACGATGCTGAAGGCGATCAGGAAGATCTTCGGCGAGGCGCCGGTGCCGAAGAGGAAGAAGAAGACCCCGAGCAGGGCCGGCGAGGGCAGCGAGCGCCCGAGGTGGACCAGCGGCTGGAACAGCGCGGTCAGCACCGGCGAGATGCCCAGCAGCACCCCGACCACCACGCCGACCACGATGGCGATCGCCAGGCCCGCGAGGGCACGGCCGACGCTGGGGAAGAGGTGGTCGAAGGTCGCGTCGCCCAGGAACAGGCGCGAGGGGTCGGTGGAGAGGAAGTCGGTGAAGAACCGCTGGAACGCCGTCAGCGGGTCGACGACGAACAGGCCGATGCGGGTCGAGGTCGACAGGAGCCACCAGACCAGCAGGATGGCCGCCGGGACGACCAGCCGCAGGACCAGTGTCACCGGCCAGGCGAAGCCGGCCCGCTCCCGGCGAGCCGACCTGGGGGTCGGCTGCGCGGCCTGCTCCTCGACCGCCTCCGACTCCGGCGCGCTGAGCGGCACGTGCGGACGGTCGGTGCCGTGCTGCTGGATGGTCACTGCGCGAGCCCCTTCTTCCAGCCGAACAGGACGTCGTCGAGCTTGGCCATGACCAGGTTGATCAGGACGCCGAGCAGGCCGGCGACGAGCGTGGCCGCGTAGACGAGGTCGAGGTTGGTGGCGTTGGCGGTGTTCTCGAGGATGTAGCCGCCGATCCCGTTGCCGCTGCCGATCAGCAGCTCGGCACTGACGGCGACCAGCAGGCCGATCGAGGCGGCGATCCGGACGCCGGTGAAGGCGAACGGCAGGGCGCTGGGGATCTTCACCTTCCGCAGCACGCCCATCTCGCTGTTGCCGAAGGTCTTGGCGGTCATCACCGCCGTGGTGTCCGTGCTCCGGACGCCGTACATGGTGTTGAGCAGGATCGGCCAGACACAGGAGAGCGCCACGGTCAGCGCCAGCGGCAGCATCCCCGGGTCCAGGAGCAGGACCAGGATCGGTCCCACCGCGACCGAGGGCAGGACGCGGAACGCCTCGACCGGCCACTCGAAGGCCAGGAAGGCGCTCCGGAAGGCCCCCATCAGCCCACCGATGAGGACGCCGGCGACGGTGGCGACGAGCAGGCCGAGCATCCACTCGCCGAGGGTGAACAGCACCTGCTCCCAGAACACCGCGTCCGGGAACAGGTCGATCGCGCCCTGGACCACCCCGCTGGGCAGCGGGAGTCCGGGGACGTCGATCAGGCCCGAACGCAGGACCAGCTCGGCCAGCAGCGCGCTGCCGACGACGCCGACCACGCCCAGGACCACCTGCGACCGGCCGCTACGAGCTTCGGCTTGCAGCTTCATGCCTGGTCTCCCTTCCCGTGGCCGGGCCCGGAGGGGCCGGCGTCGTGCTGGATCACCGCGCGGCTGCCGCGCTGGTCGTTGGACACATCCAGTTCCTCGTGGTCGGCGGGCTGGGACTGTTCCCCGCGGCCCCGTCGATCCGGGGCGGACACCGGCCGCAGCCCTCCGTCCCGGCCCCTGACCTGCCCGGATGTCTCTTCGGGCGGCCGTCGTGGCGAGTGGGAGGACGTGACCTGAGCTGCGACGCGATCTCTGGTGAGCTGGACCACATCGCCGGATCAATGGTCGCGGGGAGATCCCCGAGTAGTCAATACCTGAGCGCAAAGATTCTTTGCGATGTTGCGTCGTTCGAGGTCGGCGCGTGCTGTCGCGGCCGTCGCCGGTCGGCTCAGTCCAGCGGGACCGACCAGGCGTCGTAGGAGTAGACCCAGTCGCCCGTGCCGGACTCCTTGAGCCACTCGTTGCCGCGGGAGCCGATCTGGATGCGGGCGGTCCGAGGGAGCCGGGCGGCCTCGTAGCGCGCCAGCGCCTCCCGCGGCGCCCACGACGTCAGGGCGCGGGCGAGGACGACGGCGTCCTCGATCGCCATGCCGGCCCCCTGGGCCATGAACGGCATCATCGGGTGGCAGGCGTCGCCGAGGAGGGTCCGGGTGCCCGCCGACCAGGTCGGCAGCGGATCCCGGACGTAGAGGGCCGACTTGAGCACCTCGTCGCACGCGTCGAGCAGCGCGCGGGCCTCGTGGTGGAAGTCCTTGTAGGCCTCGCGCAGCTCCACCACGTCACCGGGCGCGGTCCACGACTCCTCCCGCCACGAGTCCTGCGGGCGGGTCGCGAACACGAAGATGTCCTGGCCCCGGTTGAGCGGGAAGGTGACGATCTGCGTGGCGGGATCGGGGCCCCACCACTTGGTGAAGGCGTCCATGTTCGGCACGTCGAGCCGGTCGGCCGGGACGACCGCGCGGTAGGCCACCACGCCGGTGAACTCCGGCTGCTCGGGCCCGAACACCGCCTCGCGGACGACGGAGTGGATCCCGTCGGCGCCGACCAGGACGTCGACGGTCGCCGTGTTCCCGTCGGTGAACTCGAGGACGGTCCGGCCGGCGTCGTCGTGCAGGGCCGACAACCGCTTCCCCAGCCGGACGACGTCGTCCGGGAGCGCGTCCTCGAGTGCCTGCAGCACGTCGGCCCGGTGCATCGTCAGCTGCGGCGAGCCGTACTGCCGCTCGGCGGTGTCGGCCATCTCCAGCCGGGAGGTCTCGGCACCGGAGTCCCAGGTGCGGCTGATCCGGTGGGTGGGCCGCGCCGCCGTCGTCCGCAGGGCCTCCCCCACACCCAGGCCGTCGAGGGCCCGGACGGCGTTGGGCGTGAGGTTGATGTCGGCGCCCACCCGGCCGAACGTCGAGGCCTGCTCGAAGACGACGACCTCGCGCCCGAGCCCGCGCAGGGCGATGGCCGCGGAGAGACCTCCGATCCCTGCCCCGACGATCCCGACGACCTGCGAGTCCATGTCCACTCCGTTCCCTGCGGTTCAGCGTGGTGAGCGCTGGGCGGCTCCGGTGTGGCCGGCCGCGTGGATGCCCACTGTGCCCTGGAGTTGTTTCGTTCTCTTTGCGCTCAGAAGTCATGCAGCAAGGCATTCCTAGGTGATGGCCGTCACGCGGTCAAGAGCGCCCCGCGGGTCGTCGCTCCCCCCGCCGTCGGGTCAGGAGGAGGCCGTCGCCCACACC
Organism: Geodermatophilus sp. CPCC 205506; assembly: GCF_051383635.1. NCBI lineage: Bacteria > Bacillati > Actinomycetota > Actinomycetes > Geodermatophilales > Geodermatophilaceae > Geodermatophilus > Geodermatophilus sp. CPCC 205506. Next base: position 69,932 of record NZ_JALPKP010000025.1, read on the forward strand.
ACGGAGACGAGCGCGGCGACCGCGAGGGCGGCGAGCGGCGCGAACGACACCCCGCCCGCGACGAGCACTCCCCCACCGATCGACGCCGGGAGCCAGGTCCAGGTGGCGATGGTCCGTGCGGCGCGTCCGCGCCGGCGCCGCGCCGTCTCCAGCCAGAACGGGACGGCGATCGGCGGCGCCACCCCGGCGAGCAGGGCCAGCCACGGCAGGAGTTCGCGGTGGAACCCGGCGACGCCGAGCGCGATGCCGAGGAGGGCCACGACCGCCATGCCCCGCCGCGCCGCCAGGCCGGTGAAGACCTGCAGGGCGAGCCCGCCCGAGAACGCCGAGGTGACGGTGGGGGCGAGGACCGCCAGGACGATGAGCAGGTCGCCGGCCGCCAGTCCGGCCCACCGGACGTCGGAGAGCCCGGCCAGGCTGGCATCGGCGGCGCTGCCGACGGAGAGCCTCATCGCGGCGCCGACCAGGCAGAGGCCGATGGCGGGGACGACGAGGGCCGCGACGCAGATCAGGAGGCTCCGCCGTCGGGGCAGGCCGGCCGAGAAGTCGGGCGAGCGCAGCATGAAGACCGCGACGTATCCGACGCAGGCGGCGAGCACGACGACCCCCTCGCCGCCGCCTGCGGACGTGGTGGTGACCGGCGCCTCGACCCGGTCGAGGCTCAGCAACAGCAGCGGGGCCAGCAGCAGGGTGATCAGCGTGGTGGCGACCGCGACGACGTTCCACCGCCGGACGTCGGCCGACACCAGGAGCAGGGCGACCACCCCGAGTCCGACGGCGCACAGCCAGGACGACAGGCCGGTGACGCGGCCCAGCGACTCCGCGCCGATGCCGACACCGAACCCGACCCAGCCGACCATCCCGCAGGTGACGAGCAGCCCGACGGCGACCCGCGCTCGCGGAGGGAGGTAGCTGCGGCTGGCCTCCACGAAGGTCGCGCCCTGTCCGCGGGGCGGGCGCAGGCCGAGCTGACCCTGGAGGACGAGCAGAGTCCCCATGAGCACGGCACCCGCGACCAGCCAGACGAGAGGGAGAGCGCCGCCCTGGCGGTCGACCAGCTGCGCGCCCAGGACGAGCGCACCCGGGGAGCTCCCGATGCCCAGCCAGGCACCGACGTACCGCGTCCAGGGAACGGCCGCCGTGGTGGGGGTCGTCATACGGCTTCTCCACCCATGGCAGGAGTCTTAGCCCTCAGACTCTCAGGGGCAAGCCATGCGTTCCGCCCTCACGCGGGCGTTGCTGTGGTGCTGGGATTCCGGCTGGAGGCCCGTGGTGCGGGGCGCCGTCGGAGGGCTGGACCGCGGGCGGCTACGCTGTGCGGGCACCTCCGCGGGTGTAGCTCAATGGTAGAGCCCCAGCCTTCCAAGCTGGCCATGCCGGTTCGATCCCGGTCACCCGCTCCACGCAAAAACGCAGGTCATCGGCCTGCTAGGCCAACTGCAGAAGCTCTGGAGGAGCCTCCTTAGCGCCCGTTTGAATCCTTTCATGCCCCCTGTTTTCCGCTGCGTGGGTCATGAATGGGTCACGCCGGGCACCCCAATACGGCCAGGTCGATGCCCTCGTTCGTCTCTCACGGGCCTGCTCCGGGACCACAACGGGGTCACGCCGCGAGCTCGAGGCCGCGCGGCGACCCGCCAACCGACCTCCTCCACCGGGACAGCGAGGCGCTCGGCTGCCGCACGGTTATAGATGACGACGGCATACACGGCGTACTACCAGAGCGGGGTCTGCCACCAGCCCGCATCGCTGAACAGGTGGGGCCGCAGGCCGCCGCGCATGCAGGCAGCCGCGTAAAGGGCGTACTCGCTGTTGCGGTGCTCGACCCCGGCCGCGGAACGTCACCTCGGGCAGGTAACGCTCGCGCAACCCCTCGTACTCCAGCGGCTCCGCGCCGGCGGGCAGGCGAAGTCGAGCGCCGTGACGGCGAGGTCGAGGGTGACGTCCGGCGTGAACGGGCCCAGAACGTGACTGGGGGCTGCCGCTGCTATGAGGTCGGAGACGCCGGCGCCCCGGGCGGGACCGGACAGCACCGCACCCTGGGCATCGCGATGCACGACGTCCGGATCAATGCGCTCACGCTTCGACACCGCGACATCGTTACCCGAGAGCGTCGTGGCGCACAGCCACCGCGAGAACGCCGCCCAGCTCACTGAACCAGCGGCCCGGATGGGGCGGTGAATCTAGTACGCCGGGCGGCGCCATCGACAGGTCAAAGTATCGGTTGGGACACGTCTAGAGCCAAGACTCCGGTCGGTACGTGCAAAGCCGGTCCTCGGCTTCGGCGAGCTGAGGAAGAAGGCCGGTCAGACATAATCGGCGGTGCGAACGTCGGCTACGGCGCCCGCGGCCGCGGGCGACCTGCTCAGCGGCGCCGGACTGCGCAGCGGCAAGGCCAGCGCCGTCGACCTCGCCGACCTGACGACGCGGCTGCGGATCCGTGGTCGGGCCTTGACCTCCGGCGTGATCGCAGCTCACGCACTAGCCCCGCTGGCGGTCAAGGCCACCCAGTATCGAGCGAGCAGAGCTGAGTGGTCGTGTATGCGCTCGGATGGGTGGGCCTACCGCTCTACTAACGTGGGGCCATGGCCGGGGCCGTGGCCGCATAGAAGGCCGCATACCCGCCACTGACCAGGGCGGCACCGCGGTACCGGGGCGACCACAACAGCGGCAGCATGCTCGCCGCGTGCAGCATGTCCACCGTGGCAACTGCGCGGACATGCCGGCGTGTGGGACTCGACAGCACGAAGAACGTCCTCAACCGCCGGCGCTGGCAGACCCGAGCCGAACTCCGCCTGGCGATCGTCACCTGGATCGAGAAGACCTACCACCGCCGCCGACGACAAGACGCCCTCGGACGACTGACCCCCATCGAGTTCGAGACACTGACCCAGGCCCTTCACGCGGCCTGACTCCACCTACCCGACCGGGTCAACCAGACCCTGGGCAGTCCCAGATCTGTACTGCCCGAGCGCTCGCCGGACGCGGTCAGCATGGCGTTCGTCAAACACAGCGATGAGCCCTCACGGTCCTGTGACCATGAGGGCTCACGCGTCATCGGACGGCGGTGGTCGCGCACACTGCAGGCTTGGTCACCTACCCACTGGCGGGAAGGCCCCGACCTGGCCGAGGAAGTCGGCCAAGTTCCAGTACTCGGTGACCTCGACGATCTTCCCGCCCCGCAGTCGGCCGACTCCCGCGCCGAGGATGCGGAAGGAGCGGCCGGTGGCGGGCAATCCGGGCAAGTCACCTGTGTGCACACCGGTCATGACCCACTCCTTGGCGTAGGAGTCGCCGGCAACGAGGAGGTTCACCACCTCGATGCGCAGGTCGGTCCACCTCTCCAGCAGGCCGATCAGGTCCTGGCGCACCGCCTCCCGGCCGACGAGGCGCTCCCCCGTGCCGGTGTTGGTGAAGACGCAGTTCTCGTCCATGAAGGCGGCGAATGCGTCAGGGTCGTGCCGATCCATGGCCCGCGTCCACTCGAGGACGACGGACTCGGTGTCGGTGGCCATGGCCTGCGTACTGGTGCTCATCGTGGGCCTCCCCGGGATCAGCTGGAAACGAGCACAACGAGCCTCGGCCCGCCGGCGGGGCGGCGGTAGCGCAGTGACTGCGTATCCGCCGCGACCACCGCTACGTACGCAAGGTGCGCAGCTCGGTCCGTCGGGCGAGCCCGGTCTTCGCGAGCAGCCGTTCCACGTGCTTGTCCACCGTGCGCACCGAGATGAACAGGCGCGCTGCGATCTCCTTGCTGGACAGGCCTTCGGTCACGAGCGCGAACACCTCCGCCTCGCGGTCCGTGACGCCATAGGCGGCCAGGCCGGCAGGCACGCCGCCGTCGGGCCCGGGACGCCGGACCGGCACGCCGGCCCTGCGCAGCAGCGACCGGCAGGCGCGCTCCACGTGCTCGTGGCCCGAGCGGTGGAAGTACGCGGCCGCCTCGGTGAGCCACTGCACCGGGCAGCCCCAGCCGTCGGCGAGGGCGCACTCGGCGACGAGCCGCTCGGCCAGATGGCGCTGCGCGGCCATGCCCGGCATCGCGATGTGTGCGCGCGCCTCCCGAAAGACCGCTGCGGCGGTCGCAGCATCCCCGCGCCGGCCAGCGGCGACCGCGTCGGCATAGCCGAGGACCGCCGTCGAGAGCCGGCTGTCACCCGGCGTGAGCCGCCGGGCCTCGGCGCGGGCCTCGTCGCCGCGGTCGTCCTGCACGGTCCGCAGCAGCGCCCAGGTCCGCCAGTACGGACGTACGTAGACAGTGGCGGCGTCCCGGAGGAGCGAGACCGCTGTGTCGAGCGCCGCCATCGCGCCCGCACGATCTTCGCGCAGCAGTGCATAGGTTCCTCTGTGCGCCCAGGCGTTGGCCTCCAAATCCACCTCCGGCCGGCCCATCGCCATGGCCTCCGCGATGGCCAGTTCCATCGCAGCGCGCCGGCCCGCGAAACCGTGTGCTGCCGCTTCGAGCAGGAGTGCCTCGGCGAGCAGGAGGTCGAGGTGGAACCGCCGCGCGGCGTCCTGGCAGCGGCGAGCCGAGTCCAGGCAGATGTCGGCGTCGAGCGCGATCCATCCCGACATGCCCAGCTGCAGGTCGATCGTGGCCGCGATCGACAGGGCGCCGGCCTCGGCAGCCAGCACCCGAGCCTGCCGGAGACGGACGGTGTCGTTGGCCTGCAGCAGGTCGATCGTGCCCAGCTCGTGGGTCGCCCGGAGTTCCCACAACTTCGCCCCGTGCCCGGACGCGACCTCGCGCTCCCGGGCGAAGATCTCCTCGGCCTCCCCCAGGTCCCGGTTACGCGCAATGCGTCCCATGACCTCCAGCGCCTGGCAGGACACGTCCGCGAGGTCGCACCGCTGTGCCACCGCCAGGGCGCGGCGCGCGATCGGTTCCGCCTCCGCGGCGCGGGCGGCACCCAGCAGCACGTTCGCCGTGAGCCCGTCGACCCGCGCCAGGGCCGCATCGTCGTCCACGAGCACCCGGGCCTGCGCCAGCTCCTCCAGCGCCATGGTCCAGTGCGCGGCCGCGCTCGCCGCCTCGGCCAGCTGCACATGGATGCGAGCCTGTCGAAAAGGCTCGGGCACCTGCCGATGAAGCTGCCGGGAGAGCTCGACGGCACTGTCCAGGTCGCCGCGCAAACCAGCAACCCGGACCCGCAGCTCGTCGATGTCGAGGGCCAACGGGGACCCGCTGCCTGCCAGCGATCGAGCGTGCTCGAGCATGCCCGCCGCAGTCCCCAGCGCGCCCTCGGCAGCGGCCCGGGACCCGGCCGTGAACAGAAGGTGCGCGGCGTCCGCAGTGTCCCCGGCCAGCTGGCTGAGTTCGGCGGCGAGCTCGCACCAGCGCCCGGGCAGCCCGGCATGGACGGTCTCGATCGCCGACCGTGCCTGTCGCGCCAGGGCCTCGCGGACCTCGGCGACGACCCCACTCAGCACGGCGTCCCGGGTCAGGGCATGCCGGAACCTGAACGTTTCGTCGTCCACTGCCACCAGTTGCATCTCCACCGCACGCATCAGAACGTCGATGACCTGGTCGGGGGGGCGGCCGAGCCCGGAGGCCAGCACCGCCGGAGGCAGCCGCCCGAGCACCGCCCCGAGATCGACCACCGCACGGTCCTCCGGCGACAGAACGTCGAGGCGACGACGTACGGCGTCGGCGAAGGACGCAGGGACGACCGTGTCCGCAGCCGACCGGACCTCCCACCCCGTCCCGGCACGAACCAGCACCCCGGCATCTATGGCCGCTGCCAGCAGCTCCTCGACGAGGAACGGGACGCCGTCCGCCCGGGCCAGCAGTGCGCTCAGCCCGGCCGGCACGGTCGACATGTCGAGCGCCAACCGGGCCATGGTGGCGACCTCATCGCCGGCCAGCGGCGACAACTCGACCAACGTCGCGGTCCGGCGGTCGACGAGATCGTGCAGGAGCCCTATCCCGTCCGACGCCCCCGGTCGTGCCGTGACCACGACAGCCACCCCTTCGTCGACGGCGTGATCGCCGACGTACTCGAGCACGTTCAGCGTCTCCAGGTCCGCCCAGTGCACGTCCTCGATGGCGAGCAGCACCCCCCTGCCGCCACCCAGCACGGTCAGCAAGCGAAGGACGCCCTCCGCCAGAACGAGCGACGACTCCGCCGAGCCCGCGAACTCCGGCCTGTGCCACTCGGGGAGCAGACGGCCGAGGGCTGCCCGGTACGGGACCAGTCGTGCGTCATCCGGTAATCCCATCCGGCGGCATGCGCCCATGAGTGCCTCCGCCAGCGGCCGGTAGGGCAGTGCCCGCCGGGCCACCACCCCTCGGCCGGTCACCACACTGACCGCGTGGCCCTCCGCGTACTGGCACAGCTCCCGGACGACCCGGGACTTGCCGATCCCGGCCTCGCCGATCAGCGCGACGACGCCGCCGCGGCCCCCGTCGATCACCCGCGTCAGCAGGTCCATCTCCTGACGCCGCCCGACCAGCGCCGGACACAGCGTCTGCGCCATCGATACAGGATCCTCGGCCGGCGCACGGTCCGCCAGAACCCGAGACGCTCGCCGCGTTCACCACCTGGCGCTACCCCGCGGCCTTCACCGAGTCCCCGCAGCCACTACTCAGGGCCGAGACGACCCACCGGTCGGAGTAGCTATCGAAGTCCTAGCCGGGCTCGACGGTCGCCGACCCTTGGGCGCACTCGGCCATCCACTGGTCAAGGACGGCGTTGCCGACGGCCAGGCTCACCGCACGCCACCCCGCCTGCCCTACGGTGCCGTCACGCATTCTCTGGGGGGCGAGATGCGCCGGATCCTCATTGGGCTGGGGGGCGGCTGCGGCATGCGACCGTTGGGGTGACGTCCCGCTGAGTGGTGGATGTAGTCCTCACCGTGCTGGTCAGCGGGTGTGGTGACTATGACGCGATCAGGACCGGCTGCGCCACCTCCTCGGCTGGCGCGGGTCGGTTGTTGAGCAGGGCCATGAAGCCTTCGGCGAGGTAGCGGCGGTCGGAGACCTGCCATTCGTCGTGGGCCTCGATCAGGACCGCGCCCGCCAGGTGGAGCAGTGCTTCGGGGTTGGGAAAGACGCCGACGACGTCGGTGCGGCGCTTGATCTCCTTATTCAGCCGCTCGAGTGGGTTGGTCGACCAGATCTTCTTTCAGTGGCTGACCGGAAAGTCGGTGAAGGCCAGCAGGTCGGCCTCGGCGTCGCGGAGCATGGCTTCGACGGCCGGGAACTGGCGGCCGAGCATGCCGGCGATGACGTCGAGCTGCGACCGTGCCTGGACACCGGTTGATGCCGCTCTCGCCGCGCTCCGCTGGCATCCAAGCGGCTCGCGGATGTCCGCGACATGATTCTCGCAAACGACGTGGCTACCGACGCAAGGCTTTCGCGCTCTCTGCCACCAGCGCGGCAACTCCGACACCAGGCTCAAACTCGGCACCATAAACACGGTCGGCGAGCACCCTGCCCGCGGCAACTGCCGGCCCTTGCGCCAGCTTTGCGGACTGGGGCACCCCTGTGGTTAGGGCGGCTCCTGTGCCGATTCCTGCGCCAAGCAACCAGGCACTTCGCCGGATCACGCTAGCCCGTGAGCGCCGCTTCATCATCGAGTTGTAGGCGTCGACAAGTTCTCCCATCTCTCGGACGATCGTCTCGTCCGTTAGCTGGCGGGATGCGATCTCGCTCAGCCATCCATGAAATTCCGATCGCCACCTTGAAGCCTTGGGTTGCCCAGCAAACTCCACTGCACGCTTCAGCATGTCCTCGTCTGTCGCATGCCTCTGCTCTGGTACCGCAAATTTACCGATCAGCACGTGACTGAGGTCGGACTGCTCACGTGGCACCGCATACTCGACCTCCATCCGCGGTCGGCCGGCTCGCATTACGCGCGCCCGGTACACGAGTGGCCAGGCCTTCCTAAGCCGCCACTCCGCGTCAAAACGTGCAGGGTCGGCGTAAACAGCAACCGCTCCGACATCCCCCGCGACCAACACCTTCTCGGTCAGATCCCGAGTGATCTGTCGACGGGTGAGCGAAGCGGCCGCCTCGGATACCGGGACTCCTGCGAGGTGCCTCGACGACGCGGCCGCATCAGCCACGTCGTCCGCACCAGCAGCCGTAGACCACTCTGCCGCGAATTCTGCCCGGCGGCGCGTATTCCAAGGAACGCGATGTACGATTTCTCCAAGGATGTTCAGGAAGCGCTCTTGGCGATCCGGGTCCCATCCACTGCTCCTCCATACAGTATATGCTTCTCGACCTGGTTCGTCGGACGGACGGACTGGAACAACCAGACGTTCGTACAATAATACGTCACATACGAACGCTCTGCGCTGCAGATGGTCGCTCACGGCGTAGCAACCCCACAACTGTCGGGACATTTTCCCCCCTGAGATGACGTCACCGGCTTCCTTTGAGCGTCGAAGGTCCGCACCAACACGGGTGGCGGGCACCGTCGACGACGTTGTGTCGATGGTCACGGTGAGGTCCAGGACGTCGCGCACAGCGATCCCGTCGCCGACGACGCGTGAGCGCCTGGGCTGCTGGGCAGCCGTGAGGCGGTCAGGCCACGCGGCCCCAGGACTGGATCAGCGTGAAGGTGGTGCCCCAGCGACCGGGCTCCTGGACCTCCGCCTCACCCTCGGCGCGGAGCCGCGCCAGTTCGGCTCCGTCCACGAAGGTGAGCAGCCGTCCCTCGAGCGCCGCCGCGAACTGGAGCGGAAGCCGCAGGTACGGATGCCCCGGAGGCAGGGCGAGGACCTCCGCACGGACGCGTGCCTCGATGCCGCAGCGCCGGAACAGGTCCAGGTGCCCGCGCCCGGCCTCGGCATCCCCCCAGCGCCGGAACGCCTCCTGGATGAGCGAGATGAGGTGGTCGAGCGCCGGCGCGGGCGCGTTGTAGTGCCAGCTTCCCCAGTCGGGGTCCTCCAGGGCGACGGTCCCGCCGGGCCGGGCCAGCCGCAGGTAAGTCGCCATCTGGTCGTCCACGCGGCCGAGGGGCGTGAGCTCGAACCGCGCGTGCACCAGGTCGAACGACGCCGCCTCCAGCGAGGTGGCGAAGAGGTCGTCCTCGACCAGAACCACGTTGGGCAGGTGCTCGGTGGCCACGAACTGCGCGGCGGCCGACAGCATGGCCGGGTCGTTGTCGGTGCCGACCACCTCCCCGGCGGGGCCGACCCACTGGCTCAGCAGGCGCAGCCAGCCGAGGACGCCGCAGCCGACGTCGACGGCGCGGCCCCCGTGGCCGGGGCCGATCTCCTCGAGCAGCCGGCTGCCGCTGGGCTCCCACACGCGCGACTGGAGCTGCAGCCGCTCCAACTCGGACGTCTGCCCGGCCAGCAGGTACGCGTTCTCGGTCATCACGCGCTCCCAGGGAGGACGAGGACCGCTTCGGACGCCTCGTCCGCGCCCAGGAGCAGTCACGCCGCAGGCGATGCCTCACGCTACGAGGCTCGTCCGGCGGGCGCCACGGCCTGCGCCGCGGCAGCCCGCGGGTGGCTCTAGCCCCTCCGACCCTCACGCGGCGATTGCGGGAGGGGATGTCGGCGCCGTCGGCCTGGTTCGTTGTTATGCACGGTGAGACCGGATGGAGGAGGTCGGCATCGTGACGCCCCGCGGAGGTGTACGACACGCCCCTCGAGCGGGTGGGTCGGTGCGGCGACGGCGGTTGTGTAGCCCGACCGGGGCGCCGGCTCACCCGCGACTCGCCCGACCGGGTGGCCGTCGCGACGGAGTATTCCGTGCGGCTGGGCTCTCGCGACCCTGCCGTCATGCAGTACCGAGCGGCCACGGCGCTGCCGTACAACGACCGGCAGCGGGCGACCGCCGGCCTCCGCGGACAACTACGCCTCATCGCGGGCGCCGACGGCACCGTCCCCGACTGGAGCACGCTCGTCGTCGAGGGCCCGGAAGAGGCCCTGGCAGCCCACGGGCGCATGTGGTTCGAGTGGACCGCGACCGCCGCGGCGAAGGGCTCCGAGGCGACTCCGTGAGCCCACGCCGGTGCCCGGCCTACGCGACGGTGAGCCCCGGCCGGGACGTCCGCTGCGACAAGCCGGCCGCTCACGGCCCGGCCGAGGACGTCCACCACGGCCTGCTGCGAGTCATCCTGCCGGACGGCACAGAGCAAGCCGCCTCCATCGTCTGGAGCTCGACTCGCAACCCCTGGGACGAACAAAACCTGGCGCGGTCGACGTGATGGCCGACATGGTCGGCCATCACGTCCAGGGGCAGAGCTTCACCGCCATCGCCGCGGTCTTCGTCGCCGAGGGCGTCCCCCACCCCGAGGGCGACGTCTACTGGCAGGGCTCCTCCGTGCGCAAGCTCGTCCTCGGCCCCCAGGCCCGAGAGACGACCAGCCGCGGGCAGCGCTGAAACGACAAGCTGGTCCCGCTTCTGACCCACACCGCTGGCCCGGTCCCCTTCAGTCCAGCACCCTCGACATCGACCGGGCCCCGTCCGGCTGGATCACCGGGCAGCGCTCCGCGTAACCGCGCCTCTCCCCCGCTACGTAGACGACAGGTGGGACGGCTCCCACTTCACGGTGCCCAACTCCCCCGGACGCCACCGCGCCCTGCAGCGCCGGCCCGAAGGCCGTCGGCCGCATGTCGAGGGCCTCGGCGACCTCATTCCCCTGGGGACGGTGCGGTCGGCCCGGTCGACCAGGGTCTGCGCAACCCGGAGGACAACGACTTTGCGCATTTAGTCCGCGCGCTGCGGAACTGACTGGCTCTTCGGACACGGTCAACCGGAGTAGGGGCAATCCTCGTCCTCTCCGACAGCGAACAAGCCACGACGGTCACGCCACTGGCGCGCATGGAAGTGGCCAGGGACTCAAGACGGCCGGCGGGCGCAAGGAATCCTGCAACCGATGGGCTTCCTCCTGCCGCTCGGGAACTCCGACCAGCTACACCACTTCCTGGGACCGGGACGTCACCCATCCTGACGCGGGAGGCGGTCGTAGGCCCACGGTTCAGGCCCGGAACTTGGTACAGACGAACGCTCGACTTGAACGCCGAGGGGTCCGGGCCCTTATCGGACCCGGACCCCCGGACGTTCGGGGGGTTCAGTTGCCGGCGGCGCGGAACTGCTCGACGACGTCAGCCTTGATGCGCCCCCGGGCACTGACCTCGATACCCTGCCCAGCCGCCCATGCGCGGACAGCGGCCGGGTCAAAGCCCGAGTAAGAAGTCTTGCCGATGGTGGCAGCGCGGCGCCCGCCGCCCGAAACCTTGCGAGCAGCGTCGACGTACCGGGAAAGCGCCTCACGCAGCTCGGTGGCGTTCTCGTTCGACAAATCGATCTCGTACTCGATCTTGTCCAAGGCGAACTTCACGGTCGTGTCGGCCGGGTCGCCGGTCAGGTCATCGACCAGAACAACCTCAGTCTTGGTAGCCATAAAGCCAAAGACAGCATAGCGGAAACCCGATTGTCAACAGAGGGGAACCCGTGACGAGTGACATAGAGCACCGCCCGCAACGATTGCCGTCGAAGGCGACAACACAAACCTCGACGGGGAAGGTTACGGCCTCAAGACCGATCGCGGCGCTGCACTACGCCGACCCCGGGCCGTCGCGCTCTCGGCTCGGCGTTGGGCGCATCACTCTCCCGGCGCCAGCACTTCGCCATGCAGGCCCTGGCCTCCGCGTGTTCCTGCTCGCCGCTCGATCGAAGATCCTCCGCCTCCGAAGTCATGAGGCGTCAAGAGCTACGACACCCCCATTGAAGTGACCCCCGTCAGGCGGACACCTCGTTCTGTGTCAGGTGCATCGTCTCGTAGTCGGCAGGGCTGACGTTCCCGAGCCGGGAGTGCCGGCGGCGGGTGTTGTAGAAGCCCTCGAGGTAGGAGAAGACCTCCATCTCCAGCTCGTGGCGGGTCGGCCAGGAGCGGCGGTAGATCAGCTCGGTCTTCAGGGTGGCGAACACCGACTCGGCCATCGCGTTGTCGAATGCCGAGCCGACTCGGCCCATCGAGGCGAGTAGGCCCGAGGCGCGCAGCGCCTTGCCGAACTCGTAGGAGGTGTACTGCCTGGCCTCAACCGGTGGTTGCAACACCTGCCTGGTGCAGTGAGCGTAGGTGCTCGTCCAGGACCTCCGCGGGGGTCTTCCAGTCGAGGACCTTGCG